>CAIWXH010000210.1 GCA_903916565.1 uncultured Oscillochloris sp.
CGGCCCCTTCCCGATCATCAAAGATCTGGTGACCGACCGGGGCAGCTTCGACCGCATCATCCAGGCGGGCGGCTTCATCAGCGCCTCGACCGGCTCGGCCCCCGACGGTAACAGCATTCCCGTGGCGAAGCCCGATGCTGAACAGTCGATGGACGCAGCGGCCTGTATTGGCTGCGGCGCGTGCGTGGCCGCGTGTCCCAATGGCTCGGCGATGCTCTTCACGGCAGCCAAGGTGGCGCATCTGGGCTTTTTGCCCCAAGGCCAAACCGAGCGCCACCAGCGCGTGCTGAATATGATCACCGTCCACGACGCCGAGGGCTTCGGCAACTGCACGAATATGGGCGAGTGTTCAGCGGTCTGCCCGAAAGGGATTAGCCTAGACGTGATCGCCCGGCTCAACCGCGATCTGGTGCTGGCCGCGCTCAAGGGCGTCGAACCCACCGTGGGCAAGCTCAGCCTAGACTAGTACAGCTCCCTGGAAGTACCTGTCGGGTTGCGCGCTGATTCTCGTACGGCACGGAGCGCAGCAGCAACGGTTCGGCCTTCGTGAACTTCGTGCGCTTCGTGGTACAAAACCTGCCGCGCATTTCCGCCGACGTGTACTAGTGGCGTGTCCGACCAAGTCTGGTGGTGAAAGAAGATCGTTTTGGAGAGGGCCAGGCCCTCTCCACGCCGCCTCTAAGCGCTATAATAGGCGCACGCAGCGTCGATTAGCGGAGAGGCGACCATGAGCGACGACGATCCGAGGGTGGTCTGGTACGAGGAGTTGGGCTTTGACATTGGGGCGCGTGTGACGATTAGCGGCGCTGCCGCACGGGCCGAGGCGGGGGCGAGCGCGGGGAGTGTCGTCGGCTTCGACGCGAGCGGGCCACGCAGCGGCGAGAGCTTTATCCGCGTGCTGGTGCAGCCCGACCGACCCGAACCCGTAATTGTGGCCCTGCCGCCTGCGACGCTGGCCCCCGAGGACGGCTCGGAGCGCGATGGCCTCGCCCGTGCGATTATGACGGGCCTAGAGCAATCGATGCGCCCCGAGCGCTTCGCGGCCCTGCTGGCCTGGCTGACGAGCGATGCGGGCCGTGCCATGGCCGCCGATCCCGTGATTCGCCTCCAGCGCGTGCATGCCGGTGGGCTGATGATCCCGGGGTTGGTCTTCCCCGATCTCGTCACGCTGGCAGAGGCGCGGCGCAAGCCATAAGCCCGTGTCCAGATCTGGCTGTGTGACAGATGTGTACCACAAGACACAAGGGCACAAAGAAGCCACCCAGAGTGTACGCGACCTTGGCCTCTTCGTGCCTTTGTGGTGCGATCTGCAAGCGATGTCTCGTTATAGTAATAGGCTACGGTTCTGTCACTTCATGGTGCTGCTGCTATTCATTCGGTGTTCATTGCATGTAGCCATAATCAAGTTTCTGGCTTTTGGAAGATTCCTTTGAACCTTTACGACTAGCGACGGATTGCGCTAAGGAGTTACGCGATGGACATCCCATTTTCTGTCGAGTATTTGGGCCTTGAAGAACAGGAAGCGGTCATTCGCGCCATGCAGGCCCACGCGCTGATCGGGAATGGCCCAATCTGTAAGGCGGTTGAGCAGCAGATCAGCGCCCAGTTTGACTGCAAGCATGTCCTCCTGACGACCTCCTGCACGCATGCGCTTGAGATGGCGATGCTGTCCATCGGCCTTGGCCCCGGCGACGAAGTGATTTTGCCGAGCTTCACCTTCGTCTCGACGGCGAACTGTGTTGTGCTACGCGGCGCGACCCCAGTCTTCGCCGAGATCCGGGCCGACACGCTGAATCTTGACCCGGACGATGTGCGGCGGCGGATCACGCCCCGCACGCGGGCGATTGTCCCGGTGCATTACGCCGGTGTCGGCTGCGATATGGACGCGCTGCGTGCGATCTGCGCCGAGCATAAGCTGTTGCTGATCGAGGATGCAGCGCAGGGTGTGGATGCGCGCTATGCCGGTCGCTACCTCGGCACCATCGGTGATTTTGGCTGCTACAGCTTCCACGGCACCAAGAATATCGTCTGTGGCGAGGGCGGTGCGCTGCTTACCAATGATGACCACCTGGCCGCCCAGGCTCGCATCATTCACGAGAAGGGCACGAATCGGGCGGCCTTCCTGCTTGGGCTGGTCGATAAGTACTCGTGGACGGCGCCGGGCAGCAGCTATGTGCTCTCTGACGTGCTGGCGGCGATCTTGCAGGTGCAACTCGGCAAGCGCGAGACGATTCGCCAGAAACGCGCCGCGATCTGGCAACACTATTATGCCGCGCTCGCCCCGCTTGCTGCCCAGGGCCGCATCACCCTGCCGTACGTGCCGCCCATCTGCGAGACGAACTATCATATCTTTCACTTCCATGTCGGCA
>CAIWXH010000211.1 GCA_903916565.1 uncultured Oscillochloris sp.
AGATGGGGAGATGGGGCGGTGGGGAGATGGGGCGGTGGGGAGATGGGGCGGTGGGGAGATGGGGAGATGGGGAGGTGGGGAGGTGGGGAGATGGGGAGATGGGGCGGTGGGGAGGTGGGGAGGTGGGGAGATGGGGAGACGAGGGGCGATGGGGGCTATGCTATAATCGCGCCCGATACGATGGCTGCAATGCAAGCAAAAGTCCCCCTGTCACCCTGAGCGCTCGCAATGGGTTCCAGCCGAGATGCTTCGCTGCGCTCAGCATGACCGATCCTCCAACGTGATTTTTGCGGTATTGGACAAGGTTCGCGGATACTTTACAGTTCTGGCGTATGCAGCGCTTGCTGGTGCGCTCGGCCTGAAACCTGAAACCTAGCACCTGAAACCTTGTCTTGCGATGAAAGACACCTTGACAACTGAGCGTGCCCCGCGCACAGGCCAGTCGGCGACCACGCGCCGGGGAGCCTATCTGCTTGACCGTCTGCTGCTGCCGCTTCTTGTCGGTCTGGCGGCGCTGCTGCCACGCTGCCTTGGTCTGGCCGATTTCTTCACCACCGACGAAGTCTACCACTGGGTAAGTCGTACCGAGCGCTTCGCCGCCGCTGTGGGCGCGGGCCGCTGGGCCGATACCATCCTAACGGGCCACCCCGGCGTCACGCTGATGTGGCTCGGCAGTTTCGGCCAAAGCCTTGAGCGGCTGGCCGCAGGCGCAGGCTGGGTGGCTTGGCCTGACAGTCTGGAACACTTGGCGTGGCTGCGGCTTGGCCCGGTGCTGGCCCACGCGGTCGCGCTCATCGGCGGCTATGCGCTGCTGCGGCGGCTGGTGCGCCCTGGCCTCGCGCTGGTTGCCGCCTTGCTTTGGGCCACCTCGCCCTTTCTGGTCGCCCAGGGGCGCTTGCTGCACCTCGATGCGCTGCTCACCGATTGCTGCACGCTGACCTTGCTGTGTACCCTGGTGGCCTGTCACGCGGAACGCCCGCGCCCTTGGCTGATCGCTGCCGGTGTGCTCTGCGGCCTCGCGCTGCTCACTAAAGGCCCCGCCCTGATTGTGCTGCCGGTGCTTGGCCTGACGCTGTTCGCCCTCGGTGGCGACCGCCGGACGCCCCGTGTCCCCGTGTCCCCCACGCCCCGTGTCCCCGTGTCCCCTTCTTCCCTCATCCCGCGCCTGACATGGTCGGTGCCCCGCTATCTGCTCATCCTCGCCGTCGCTGCGGCCACGGTCTTTTTACTCTGGCCTGCGCTCTGGGCCGCACCTGACCGGGCCGTCGGGCGCTATGTGGACGAGATTGTCACAAATGGCGGGCGGGCCAACGGCGACGGTCAGTTCTTCCTCGGGCGCAGCGATGCTGACCCTGGCCTGCTGTTCTACCCGCTGGCTGGCCTCTACCGGCTGACGCCGCTTGAACTGCTGGGGCTGGTGCTGCTGCCGCTGACCTTCTGGGGGTGGACGCGGGCGCGTAGCCCTGACCCGCTGGTGCGGCGCGAGCGGGCGACGCTGCTGGCCCTCGGTGCCTTCGCGCTCTTTTGGGTGATCGTGATGAGCGTCGGGCCAAAGAAGTTTGACCGCTATGTGCTGCCCATCTGGCCCGCCTTGCTTACGCTGAGCGCCGCCGGTCTGCTGATGGCGTGGGGGTGGCTACGCGCACGCTGGCGCAACCGCGCCACGGGCGCGGTGGCCGTGGCGCTGCTGCTCGCGTTCCAGGGCGGCACGCTGGCCTGGTATCACCCCTATTACCTCAGCTATTTCAATCCCGTCCTTGGCGGTAGCGCGGCGGCCCAGCGGCTGTTTCTGATCGGCTGGGGCGAGGGGATGGACCAAGTGGGCGCGTGGCTGCGCGAACGCCCCGACATTCAGCACGGCCAGATTCTGTCGGCGCTGCCGGAGACCCTTGCGCCATTTGTGCCGGTGCCCGTGCGCGAGGTGCGGGCGATTGATGCGGTCATCGCCAACTACGCCGTCGTCTACCTTGAGTCGCTTCAGCGCAACGATGCCCCGGAAATCTATGCGCGCATTCGGGCGACGGTGCCGCTGCACACCGTAACGATCCACGGCATCCCGTACGCGCAGATCTACCAACTCGCCCGCCCCTACACGACCCCGGTGAATGCTGAGTTTGGCGGGGCCATCGGGCTGCTTGGCTACAGCGCCAGTCAGACCGGCGGCATCCTAACGGTCACCCCGGCCTGGGACACGCGAAGCCCGGTCGCCAAAGACTTGACGCTCTTCCTGTTTGTCTTCGACGCGGCGGGCACCAAGGTCGCGCAGATCGACGTACCGCCGGGCGGCGTCAGCGTGAAGCCCACCAGCCAATGGCAACCCGGCGAGCAGTACGGCGTGCCGCTGCCTGTGCCACTGCCCGCCGGACTGCCCGCTGGCACCTACACGCTGGCCCTCGGGCTGTACGCGCCCGACACCGGGGCGCGTGTGCCCCGCAGCGCTGGCCCTGCCGCCGACCGCGAGCGGGCCGGGCCTGACGCGGTGCTGCTTGGCAGCGTTATGCTCACGACGCCGTAGGATTGTGGGCAAGCAAAGCAGCCCAACGCATCTAGAATCGCCCATAGGTGCGGTGAAGCGTACAGATACGCCCCATGGAGACGCCCCCTCCGGCCTTCGTGAGCTTCGTGAGCTTCGTGGTAACTATCTTCGATGGGCGCACGAAACGTGCCATCGCGCCCGTGTCTTCCCGGAGACTCACTATGGCAACCCGCCGCGCCTGGCAACCACTCTGGATCGGGCTGCGCTTTCTCGTCAGCGGCGGCCTGCTGGCCTACTTGGTCTGGCAGGCGAACCCGGCCAGCATCTGGGCGCAGTGGCAGCAGGCGAACCTGGGCCTGCTGCTGCTCGCCGTGCTGTTGCAGGTGCTCTGTATCGCGATCAGCGCATTTAAGTGGCGCGTGTTGCTGCGCGTGAATCGGCACACGCTGCCCTACCCGTGGCTGCTGGCGGTCTACTTTATCGGCCAGTTCGCCAATAACTTCCTGCCGACCTCGGTGGGCGGCGACGCGATGCGCGTGGTGGCCGTGGGCCGCCGCACCGGCAGCTACGCGCAGGCCAGCGCCTCGGTCTTTATGGAGCGCCTGACGGGCTTTTTGGCGCTGAGCCTGATCGCCCTGGTCGCGCTGCTGGTCACCTCGACCGACCTCTTCGGGACGCGCCTGATGACGACCTCGACGCTCACGCTGCTGGCGGGCGGCTTCGCCCTGGTGGCCGTGGTGGCGGCGGGCGTCTCGTTCGCCTCGCCATGGCTGCTACCCCGCGTCAGCCGCTTCCTGCCCACCATCGCCCGCCGCCCGCTTGCCAAGGTCGCCGAAGCGCTGGGCGAATATGGCAGCGACCGTGGCACCATCGCGCAGGTGCTGGGCCTGTCGCTGCTCTTTCACGGCACCTGGATCACGCTGCATCTGGTGTGCGGGCTGGCGCTGAACATTAAGGCCCCGGCGCTGATCTACGCGCTGATGGTGCCGCTGACCGACATGCTGGGCCTCGCGCCGATCTTCTTCAACAATGTCGGGGCGCGTGACCTCGTCTTCACGCTCTACCTGCGCCAAGTGGGCGTGGCCGACGCGACCGCCCTAGCGCTCGCCTTCACCGCCTTCAGCGTGCGCCTCGTCGTCAGCGCCATCGGCGGCCTCATCCTGCTCTTTGGCGGTGCCGACCTGCGCGGCGCACCCAGCGCTGAGGCTGACGGCCCCCGGTGAGTGCTTTTTGCCCCTCACCCCCGGCCCCTCTCCCTCACGGGGAGAGGGGAGCCGAACGCTTCCCGATGCGATGAAATCCCCCTCTCCCTTAAAGGGAGAGGGGGGCAGGAGGGTGAGGGCTGGCGGCGACAGTTCTTCTGAAACCTGAAACCCGACACCTGAAACCTTGGCTAACCCCTACCGCTTGTCTTTCTCGTCCTTACGCTCACGCGAGCGAAAGACGATCACGATAGGCGTGCCGCCAAAGTTGTAGCGCTCGCGCAGACGATTCTCCAGGTAGCGAGCGTACGACCAGTGTACGAGCAGGCCGTCGTTGGCGAAAAAGAGGAAGACAGGCGGCTCGGTCTGCGGCTGCACGGCGTAGTAGAGGCGCAGGTGCGCGCCCTTCTTAATCGCCATGGGCGGCTGCTCAAGCACGGCCTCGCGCAGAAAGGCGTTCAGCTCGCCGGTGGGCACGCGCTTCCGGCGCTGGTCCTGAATCTCGCGGGCCAGCTCAACAATCTTGCCGGTGCGCTGCCCATCCAGCGCCGAGATGAAGAGCAGCGGCGCAAAGTCAATAAACTTAAAGGCTTCGCGCACGCGCTGCTCGAACTCGTAGTAGGTCTGGTTATCCTTCTCAATCGCGTCCCATTTATTGACGACAATCGCGACACCCTTTTTCGACTCAAGGATCATCCCGGCGATGTGGGTGTCTTGCGCGGTCACGCCCTCGGTGGCGTCAATCAGCAGCAGCGCGACGTCGCAGCGCTCAATCGCCCGCAGCGCCCGCAGCACCGAGTACTTCTCGATGCCCTGCTCGATGCGGCCCGAGCGCCGGATGCCAGCGGTGTCAATCAGGGTCACGGACTCGCCGTTGACCGTAAACGTGGTGTCAATCGTGTCGCGGGTGGTGCCGGGCACGGTCGAGACGACGCTGCGCTCCTGGCCGATCAGCTTGTTGAGCAGGCTCGACTTACCGACATTGGGACGCCCGACGATGGCGATGCGTAGATGGCGCTCCTCCTCCACATCGGTCTGGTTCATGGGGAAGATCGAGACCACGCGGTCAAGCACATCGCCGGTGCCAAGGCCGTGGAAGGCGCTCATCGCCACCGGCTCGCCCAGATTAAGCGCGTAGAACTCGACGGCATCAAGCTGGCGCTCGACGCTGTCGCACTTATTGACCGCCAGCACGACGTGTTTCGCCATAGGGCGCAGAATCTCGCCCACCTCGGCGTCGGCGGCGGTGATACCCTCGCGACCGTCAACCAGGAAAATAATCGCGTCGGCCTCATCAATCGCGATGCGGGCCTGCTCGCGGGTGCGGCGGTGCATCTCGCCCTCGGGCACGCTGGGGTCATCGGGGCCGAAGAGCAGGCCAGCGGTATCAACGGCGGTAAACTCACACCCGTTCCAGAACGACTCGCCGTAGAGCCGGTCGCGGGTGGTGCCGGGCAGATCCTCGATAATGGCGCGTCGCTCGCCGATCAGCCGGTTGAAAAAGGTTGATTTGCCGACATTCGGTCGGCCAACAATCGCGACGATGGGTTTCGACATGAACTAGGTCCTCCAGCGCCCCACGGGCGCATACTGGTGGACATTATACCAAAGGGGCGGGGCGACCCGGCGTCGGCGTAGGGCTGAGGCAGGGCTGCGGCAAAGTCGCCTTTTACCCCTCACCCCCGGCCCCTCACGGGGAGAGGGGAGATTCCGCAGGAGAATGCGTTCGGCTCCCCCTCTCCCGTTCAGGGAGAGGGGTCTGGGGGGTGAGGGCTGACGCGGCAACCGGACTTTGCATTAGCCACTGCCCGGTGGCTGAAGCCACGGGCGACGTGCGACGAAGGCCGCCTGCGCGGCCTCAACCAGCCTGCGAAGGCAGGCTTTGTAGCACAGAGCCGGGCGCTTCAGCGCCCCGGCAACACGACATTGCAACCGCCTGCGGCTACGCATAGGGCAGGCTGACGGTGAAGCGGCTCCCCTGGCCAAGCGTACTCTCGACCGTTAGGCTGCCACCGTGGAGCTCGACGAGGCGGCGCGTGAGCGCGAGTCCGAGGCCGGTGCCCTCGTAGGCGCGGCTCAGGCGTGCGTCTAGCTGCACAAAGGGCTGGAACAACCGGGGCAGATCGGCGGGCGCGATCCCAATGCCGGTGTCCTCCACGCTGAAGCGTGCCGTGCGCGTCTCGGGGTCACCGTGGGCCGCCAAGCGTACCCGCCCCTCGCTCGGCGTGAACTTGACGGCGTTCGAGAGCAGATTGACGAGGATCTGCTTCAGCCGCTTTGGGTCAGCCTGAAGGACACACTGCTGGTCGCTCAGCTCCAACGCCAAATGGATCTGCTTCGCGCGCGCCTGCGCCTTCACGGACAGGAAGCTGCTCTCGCACACTTCGGTAAGCAAGACGTCCTCGTGGTACAGCTTCAGGTGCCCGGACTCTGCCCTGGTGAAATCGAGGATGTCGCTGATCAGCATGAGCAAGTGCTGTCCGCTGGCCTCGATCTTCCCAAGCAAGGTTTGCTGGTGCGCGTTGAGCGGGCCGTGGCCCTGATCGATCAGGCTCCCGCTGAACCCCAGGATCGTATTCAGCGGGGTGCGTAGCTCGTGGCTCATCGTGGACAGGAATTCGTCCTTGGCACGGGCGGCGCGCACCAACTCGACGTTGGCGCGGTTGAGGTCGGCGGTGCGCGCCTCGACCCGCTGGACCAGCAGCGCACGCTCGGCGCGCAGCTCCGCCTCGGCCTGCTTACGCGCAGTGATGTCCAGATACATCGCCAGCACGCCAATCACCTGCCCCGTCGGGTCACGCTCAGGCGCAACCTGCAGCAGGTTCTGGAATACACGCCCATCGGCTGCCACCAAATCGCGCTCGCTGGACACCAAACTATCGGTGCGCCACTGCTGCTGCGTCTGCTCTTCGCGAAGCATTGCCTGGGATGCAGGGGTGTAAAATTCGGCGAGAGCATGGCCGACCACTTGCTCACGGCGATAGCCCAGGGTGTTCAGGAAGGCGGCGTTACAGGCGGTGATCAGCGGGACACCGTCGGGATCGCGAAAGATCACGTACATCACCGGCGCGGTGTCAAACATGGCCGCGTAGCGTTGCTCGCTCGCGTGGGCGCGCGCCAGCGCCGCGACAAGCTCTTGGATGATCACATGTAACGGGATGATCGTGAACACGGAGGCCATGACCAAGACAAACCATTGCGTCAAGGGTGGGGCGGGAAAATACCGGGGCAGCGGGTAGCCGGTCATCTCCGCGCTGGCGACCCCCAGCAAGAGCAGGCCGTTCAGGGTGGCGACCAGAATCGCGGGCCGTGTCCCCACCAGGATGCCGATCATGACGGGAATCACTAGGTGGAAGCTGACAAACGTGGTACCAAACCGGCCAGAGAGCAACACGATAAGGGTGGCGGCCAGCCAGATCCCCATGATCCAGACGATGCTGGCCTGACGGATCTGACCGCGCCGCATCAGCGCACGGGCAAGCAGCAGTCTGCCCAGCAGGAACCCAAGCAAGATGCCCGCGCCGAGCTTGTTCTCAAACACCACGAGTGTGCCCAGCACACCGATGACGATAATGAGGAGCTCAGCCACAAACAAGATGGAGAGTACGCGGGCGACGCGCGTCGCCTCCTCGTCGTCGGGGAACACGGGTGGCGCGAGCAACTGGGTGATTCGGTGACGCATCACGCTCCCTTGGTGACGAACACACTGGTTTGCTGGTCGTCCCCCTAATACACATCGGCGGCCATGCGCGGCAGGTTTTGTACCACGAAGCGCACGAAGGTCACGAAGGCCGAACCGCTGGCGGCTACGCGCCGTGCCTTATGAGAATCCGCGTGCACCCCTACAGGAACTTCCAGAAAGCGGGACTAGGCAAATCTTCCGCAGCGTGCGGCTAATCTGTGGGCGCATCAGATCGCGGTGCGTGTCATTCCAGGGCGCACAGTACCGGCGCGCTTACTCGCCCTGCCAGATCGTCACCCGGTTACGCCCAGCGTGTTTGGCTTGGTACAGGGCCTGATCGGCCTTGCGGATCAGTTCCTCTGCGTTGGTTCCGTGATCAGGATAGGTTGCGATGCCAAAGGAGATGGTGATGATCATGTTCAGGAGCTTGGCCCGGTGCGTGCGCTTGAGGTCGCCTGCAAAGACGGGCGGTACGAACCACTGTTTGAGGTGATTTAGCATAAATATTCTGTGGCGGCAGCATGAACGAGTCGTTACCAACCCCCAACGAGCGCTTTGCGGGATTATTCAGTACAAAAAAGCTAACCACTGCCTGTGGCATGGTATGCGTGTAAGACGAAATCAAGGCACAGAAAACGGTGAGCGCCGCCCAGTATACCACCCGTCCTGCGCGCCGTGGCCCGCGATCTGCCCGCCGCGCCGCCGCTCGTGCACCTCATTGGCAGGGGGCACCACGCCCCCTATGCTGCAAAACTCTCCAGTCGCGGTGCCCGCCAGGGTCACGGTGTCGGCGGCACCGGGGACGCCGCCACAGCCCGACCAGTTGCCCGCCGTCTGCCAATCGTTGTCAGCAGCTGCGCCTGTCCACGTACAGGCAGCGGCGTGGGCCGCCTCGGGGGTGTTGGCCCAGAACAGCAGGGCCAGGGCGAGGCCAAAGACGCTGAGGTAGGTTCGCAAGCGCATGGTCGGCTCCCTTGCGATAGGCTGTCACGACACATCTCCAGTGGTAGTGATCAGCCGAGCGCGCAGGGCGTGGGCTGCGGCAAGATCCAACGCGGCCTCTAAGGGGGCAAAGACGGCGATGGCGCGCTCAACCGTTGCGCGAGCTTCCGCCATGCGCCCTTGCGCGTGATACACCTCGGCCAAGGCCAGCACCGTGCGTGCCGCCTCGTAGACATCCCCACTCTCGTCCAGAATCGTCTGGCTCGCGCCCAGATGCGTCTCCGCCAGCGCGTGCTGGCCCTGCGCCGCCGCCGTCGCGCCCAGCACGCGCAAGCTACACCCTTCCTCGCTGCGCTGCGCCAACTCGCGGGCCAGGGCTAGGGCGCGTACGCCATACGTCGCGGCCTCGTCCAGCTCGCCCAGCACCAACGCGGCGGCGGCGAAATGCCGGTGCAGTTCGGCCAGATAGTCCCGCGATCCGGCCTGCTCAAAAAACTGCTGGCTCAGCGTCAGCGCCTGACGCGCCAGCACGCCATCCCCACCCCGCACGTGGGTCGCGCCGATATTCGTGTGCAGCAGCCCGACCAGCCACACCGAGCCGCCGACCTGGGCGAGTTCCTGGAGCGCGGTCTGGTATAGCAATCCTACAGGGGTTGTTGCGCGCCTGCCGGGGGACTGAAGTCCCCGGCTACGGGTACGAAGGCCGCCTGCGCGGCCTGAACAAGCCTGCGAAGGCAGGCTTCGCAAATCAAGAGCCGGGGGCTTCAGCCCCCC
>CAIWXH010000212.1 GCA_903916565.1 uncultured Oscillochloris sp.
CGCGGCCCAATACGCGGCGCTGGTCAGGTCAAGCTCGGGGCGGTTCAGGTCGCCGCCCAGGCGGTCGAGCAGGCTGGCGGCTTGGTTGCGCTGCACCGGGTCGGGGCAAGCGGTGGGGGTAAAGGCGAGGGCGTGGAGGCGCTCCTGGCAGTCGGCAAGGCTTTGCCCCAGAGCCACGACCTTATGCGCGTTGGCCTCGTCTAGCGCCTCGGCGGCAAGAAACAGGCTTGCGCTGTCGCCCGCAGCGAGCAGCAGCTTTAATGCATCCTCGGCGCGCCGACGATAGCCGCTGGTCGCCCAATGGCCGACCGCCAGCAGGATCGTCTCGCGCCAGCGTGGCTCGGCCCGCCGCGCTAACAGGCCGACGATGTCGCCCTCCTCGTCATACTGGCGGGCCACCAGATACTCTTGCAGCGTGAAATGGATGAAGCTGTAGCGCTCGTCGCGCTCCTGGATCAGGCCGCTGTGCAACGCCAGAGACTGCATTAGGTTGCGAATGTAGTTCCGGCACTGATCTGGCCCCCAATCCTTCCGGTTAGCCGCGTAGATCGGCCCAAGCAACTCGCGCACCTCGGGCAGCAGAATTTCGCGCCGCTGCGCCGTGAGCATCCAGGCGGCTACCACCTGAAGCCGCAAGCGCACATCGTCGTCGCTCTCCTCGGCATAGATGCGCTGCACCCGTTCGGGGTCATCAAGCGGCAGACCTCGGCGCTTCTCAGCAGCACGCCAGCGCACAATCGTCAGGTTGAGCAGCCGATGATAGACCCTGGCCCGCTCGGCGGGCAAACTGTCCCCGCCGTGGACGAGAATAGCCATACTGGTCAGCAGCAGGGGGTTCATCCCCATATCAAAGAGGCGCGGGCTGGCCTCCAGACGCCCCCACAGCTCGTCAAGCTCCTGGCTTACGCTGCGGCGCTGGCGGCGGCGCGTGCTTTTGCCCACGGCGGTGAACCACTGTTCAAGCAACCGCCGCATCTCTTTATCATCCATCGGGCTCAGGTGGCGCTCGATAAAGCCACTGAGTCCGAGCGCCACGCCCTCAAAGGGGCGACTGGCGACGATATAGCGGTTCTTGGGGCAAGCCTGCACCAGATTGCTGATCAGCGCCTTGGCGAAATCGCGCTCGGCGGCGTCACCCGTCTCATCCAAACCATCGCAGAGTATCAGACAGCCGCCGCGCTGGATCTGCTTGACCACCAGACCTGCAGGAATGGCGCTTGCTTGGCGCGGCAGGTCAGTGTCGAGCCATTCGAAGACCAGATCGGCGGGCGGATTGATCAGCCGCGAGCGGTCGGCGCGGTAGCGCTCAAGCAGGTAGCGCATAAGCAAGGTAAGCTTGATGTAGACCGGCAGCAGACGCTCGTGGGTGTGCAGATCAAGTTCGGTACGCGCCTTGATCCCGTTCGCGTGCTGCTGGTCACGGGCCAGCAGCAGGGCACCAAAGTGGAGCGTGGTCGTCTTGCCGCTGCCCGCCTCACCCACAAGCAGTAGGCGCTCGGCCAAGACCGGCTCGGGGGCCGGAGCTTCAGCTTTCGCTGCACGCCCGCGCTGGTCGGGCGACACGGTAGGCGGCGGCAGACAATCGCGGTCGCTAAGCACACGAAACACACCCTGGCTCTGGGCCAAGTGTTCGAAGGCCGCCGCACGGGCCTGCGCCTCGGCATCAGCCTCGAAGTCGCGCAAGCGATAGGCCACGAAACGCTCCATCTGGTCGCGCTCGACCACACGCAGCGGTACATAGACTTGATCGAGCAGCAGTTCCTCATCATCCTCATCGAGCGGCTTCTGCGGCAGAACGCCGCATTCCTCCTGCACCCACGCCAAGTAAGCGGCAAGGCCCGCATCCTCGGCGCTCTGGCGCTGAACCTCGGCGACCTTACGCTCGGCGGGTGCCTCAGCGGTACGAAGCGCGCCCTCGGCAACGCGCTTGCCGCGCTCCTTGAACGCCTCGCGGAAACCCTCGCCATAGCCGCTGAGCAGATAGACGATACCGGCCAGTGCCAGCAGCCCCAGCACGTCATACCAGGGATTGCGGAATAGCTCAGGGAGCGCATCGACCCATCCGACGCTAGCGAGATCAGCGGCGGTACGTGTTGGCGTCACCGTCGCCGTCGGCGTGACCGGCACCGTAGCGGTGGACGTGGGCGTCACGGCGGCGGGCGGCGCTGTCGGCTGGGCGGTCGCCACGGGCGACCACAGCGCAACGAGGGCCAAG
>CAIWXH010000213.1 GCA_903916565.1 uncultured Oscillochloris sp.
CGTTTTGGACGGGCACGGTGCTTCACAACCAATATAGGATTGCTATAGACCTCTTGCTGGCGTTCACCAGATGATCGGCTCAGATCCAGGGCGTGGTTCAAGAGGCCGACGGCCTGAGCCGGATGGCCCTGTAGCAGATGGATGCGTCCGAGATTGCTCAGGCAGGTCATCTGAACTTTACGTGACTGGAGACGCTCGCCGATCTGGAAGCAGGTCGCGAAGACTGCCAGGGCATCCTCGTCTACCAGGTGGAAGTCGTCGAGGCAGATCAGGCAGTCGGCACCCTCGATCATCTGCACCAAGTAGTCAATCAGCACCTTTATGGGCGGAGACTGGCCGCCGCTTAGGCGCGTGCGCTGGAGCAACTCCCACAGGCCGGCGCGGCCCTGGTGGGCGAGGAAGCCGGCCAGATCCCAGATCAGGCTCTCGGTGCCCTCGTTAGCCTGAAAGCTGTGCCAGAAGGTCGTCGGGGGGGCACCGACGCGGCGAGCCAGTGCGGCGGCCATGCTCGTCTTGCCCACACCCGGCATGCCAGTAAGCACGACCAGCCCGGTCTGGGCCAGGGGCGCGCTGAAGGTGTCGAGCTCGGTGGCGCGACCAACGAAGCCAGTCAGGTCGGGCGGGCGCTCGGGCTGGGGCGGCGGGGGAATGACCGGGCCAGCCGGGGCGGGCGTCGGCGCAGTGGGCGCGGCGTCCAGCCAGAGCCGACCATCGGGCACGCGCATGAAGAGCGCCGCCTGCCACTAGTCGCTGCTGCCCCGCAAGGCCATGCGGGCCGCAGCCATGGCGCGGTCAACCTGGCCGTCGCGCCAGAGTTCCTGGAAGAAGGTCGCCAGCAGCCGCTCTGCGCTGGTCATGGTCAGATTGCCCTGCATCGCCCCCGGCGGTCACCCCGGCGGCGGCCAACTGCGGGCCGATGGCGGCCAGCGCCTCGCCGGTGCTATCGCTGGCGCTCTGGCATAAGAGCAGCAGGGCCAACAGGGGGCGGCGCGGTAAGCGGGCGATGGCTTCAACCAACTCGACGCTCTCCACCCGCTCGGCCCCGCCCAGCCCGTCATCGAGCCACAGATACGACCGCCCATGGCGCAGGATGCCGTGGGCCACCAAGATGAGCAACTCCGGCCCGTCGCGCAGGGCGGTTACCAGCGCGTCGAGGGTCGCGCCCGGCCCCTGGCCCGAGGCGACCACGACCGTGGACACGTCTCCAAGCGCGGTGTGGGCGCGGGCCAGTTCGGTGGGCACGTCCACGGGGGGCCAGATTGTAGCGGATGAGCTCGGCGGGCGGGGGGCCGGCCACGGCAACGAGGGCCGTGAGGTTGGCCCGTGGGCTGAGTTGGAGCGGCGTCATGTCGGCGCTGTCGAGGTGGCGCGAGAAGAGGATCCGCTCCGAGCGCGCCAGGGGATCGGTGTCATTGGGTGCGTGGATGGTCTCCCAGCGTAGGGCGTGGATCTCGTCGTCATCGGCAGCGAGGCGCAGGCGGAGACGCAACGGAATGCCCAGGCTCTCGGCCTGGGCACGGGCTGCTAGCGATGGCCTCGCCGATTCCCTAAGAACTCGACGGTTATATTTTGCCGCACTACCGCAAAAGTCGCCCGCTCACATTGGTCATGCTGAGCGTAGCGAAGCATCTTGACCGGGATGCTTCGCTGGCGCTCAGCGTGACAGGGTGCGTTTTGCGCTACTGCGTATAAAGGTATGCGGCTCCTCCCTTGGAACGTTATGTTACGCCCGAAAGCGGGGAAATACTTATCAGGAGGAGGACAACAAAACGCCGGATGCTGCTTTAGAAAGCACATCCGGCGTTCGCCAATTCGCTAGATTGTCAGGCGTAAAGCTCCCTACTATCGGATAACGTTACACTCCGACGCTGATCACACGTCAAAACGGAATATCGTCATCGCTCTCGATGGGCTGGGGCTGGTTACGTGCGGGGCTGCGGGCCGGGGGGCGCGCTGCGGCAGGCGCGGAAGCCGGGGCACGCCCGCCACTGTTCGCGGCGGCCACGGGGGCACGGCGGGCCGGGGCGGGCGCGTCCTCCTCTGGGGCCTCGAAGTTGTCGCCCTCGGTGTCAGGCACCTGCCCGCGATCCCCACGGGTCGAGAGCATAATCATGTCCTGTGCGATCACATCAGTGACATACCGCTCTTGACCGTCGCGGTCAGTGTACTTGCGCGTCTGGAGGCGCCCCTCAATGTAGACCCGTGAACCCTTCGTCAAATACTGGTTGCAAATCTCGCCCAGCTTATCCCAGGCGACCACCCGGAACCACTCAGTGTCCTCGTGCGCGCCGCCATCACGGTCTTTCCACGAGCGGTTACTGGCGACACGAAAGTTCGTGACTGCACTGCCCTGGGCTGTGTAGCGCATCTCGGGATCGCCACCAAGGTGGCCGGTAAACTGCACCTTGTTCAAGTCCTTCGCCATTGGGTTGCCTCCCCGTTCTTGTATCTGCACATAATGCTAGTTACAGTCACCTGATTGACCGAACTATTGTGCGTATTCTAGCATGGAATAATCGGTGCGTCAAGGGGGTTTATGCCCCTGTGACGCACCGATTAGGCGCTCACGACAGCCCTAGATCGTACCCGGCCTCCAGGTCGCGTCCGGCGAAGCGCCGGAAGGCCAGCACGGTTTTGGTGCCCGTCACACCTTGAATGCGGGCAATCCCGCCTGGCACCACCTCGTCAAGCGACTCGTAGGCTTTGACCCGCAGCACCGCGATGATGTCCACCTTACCCGTCACCGAGTAGACCTCGGCCACGTTGGGCAGCTCGGCCACCGCCTGCGCCACCTCGCTGATGCGCTGCACCTCACACGTAATCAGCACAAAGGCTGTAAGCATAAATCCTCCTAGTACGGCTTTCTAGACGTTCCCGTCGGGTTACACGGTGATTTTCGTACGGCACGGAGCGCAGCAGCACGCGGTTCAGCCTTCGTGAACTTCGTGCGCTTCGTGGTACAAAACCTGCCGCGCATTCCCGCCGACGTGTCCTAAAATGGCTCTGGCGGGCGAATCCGCCAGAGCATCGGCCCCAGCCAGACCCAAGCGGTGTTGGCAAGGACGCACGCGCCCATCAGTAGGGTTGTCAAGCGCCCCCAGCGATTCCAGCGCCAGAGCGTCTCGACCGCGACTGCCGCGCTCACCGCCACGGCCCAGGCGCTGAACATCAGCCAGCGCGGGCTGTTCGTCACCCCGGCCACAAATGGGAAGACGGCAAAGGGTGTTGCCACCGCGAGGCTGCCCAGGATCAGCCAGAGCAGCACCCGTTGTGGCCCTAGCGCCACCTCGTTACGGCCCCGTCGTGTCAGTTGCCACACGCCGACTGGCAGCAGCAGCAAGGGGAACAGCCCAAAGTGCATGATCAGCCCGTCGCGCCAGAGCCGTTCCCACATGACGGCGCGACTGACCACGCCCCGCCCGGCCACAGCGGTTAGCCCACCGGCACGCGCTGTCGCGAGTTGCTCAAGAAAGAGCGGGATGTAGCTACTGTAAAAGCAGACCGCCGCAAACGCGCCCGCTGCGCCCACGGCGCAGGTGAACGGCCAACGCACTCGCCGCGCCCACGCTGCCCCACGCCAACTGGCGATCCACACCGCGCTAATCAGCAACCCCAGCAGCAGCGCGGTGTTGATCAGAAAGCCAAAATGCCCCAAAAAGACCAAACTGGTGAGCAGCGTCACCGCCAGCGCCGCGCCGAGCGTGCCGCCCCGATCTGCGCGTTGCCACACCGTCAGCGCCCAGTTCAGCCCGCCAATCAGCAGCAGGTGCAAAAGCTGCGTGTAAATGTGCGTGTCGAACGACCACCAGGTTGTCATAAAGGTCGCCGCCGTGAAGACGTAGATCCCGGCGGCCACGAGGGCCGTGCGCTGCCCTGTCGCCCGCGCCGCAATGGCGTAAACAACCGCCGCGCTGACGGCGTCGGCCAAGGCCGCCGTTAGCTGAAGCACCGTGCGTGGCCCAAGGCCAAGCAGGGTTAGGGGCGCGACGATGACGTACGGCCCCGGCGGATAAGGAAACGCAACGCCCCGGTTCACCGAGACGATGGCGATTAGCCCCCACAGCGCCTCGTTGAAACGGTTGTGGTGAAAGCCAATGTCCCCCGGCATACTCTCCGGGTAGAGCCGCCCGCCATAGCGCAGGGCAAAGCTCAGCACGATGAAGAAGCCCAACCACCCCAGGCGTACCGCGTCGAGGGGCACGCCGAGGCGCGGCGCGAGTCGCGCCAGCCCCCAGCGGCTGCCCAGGGCCAAGGGGTAGGCCAGCGCACATGCGCTTAGTGCGGGCATTGCCCCAAACGCCCAGCGCGGCGGGTCAAGCAGCGCCGCCGCGCTCGCCAGCATCACGCCAATGCTCAGCACCCACACCGCCCAGCGCTCTGATCGTTGAATCGCCCCTCGCGGGGCTGCGGCGGTTTGGACAACCGCGACAGCATGAACATTTCGCCCCCCTGCCCGATCTTCGTGAACTTCGTGGGCTTCGTGGTAAGACTTGCGCTCGTTGTGCCCACCCAGCGCACCTCGCACCGCCATCCACCCACAGACCACCGCCCCAAGCCAAGCCAGCATCGCCGCCCAGTCGGGTGCCACGAGTCCTGCTGCGTGCAGTCCCACCACCTCGACACCGCTTAGGCGTGCGCCAAGGTGGCGCGTATCGCCAGCCAGGGTGAAGGTGTCCGTCCTGATCGTCAGCACAAGCGTGCCTTGTGCCACCGCGCTTGTCGGCACCACCACAAGCTGCGCGCCGCCCTCAGCCCGCAAGGGCATACCACCAAGCGTCACGCCGCCCGCCACCAGTTCATAGCGGTGCGGGCCAACCGCCAGCGCCGCCGCTGGGGTCGGCAACCAGTCGAGACGCACCAGCAAAGCGCGTGCGCCGACGCCAGGGAGCGTGATCGTCGCGCCGTCAGCGGTCCAGCGATAGGTGCCCAAATCGTCCTGCTCGGCGGTGTTAAAGCCCTGAAGATACGGCAGGTCGCTGCCGACGCCCTCCTCGCGCCCAATATCGAGCCGGTAGCGCAGAGGCAGTTGCGGCGCACTCAGGCCGACCGCCAGCATAAGGCCCAGAGCGACCCAGAGCGCCGGGTGGGTCAGACCGGCCAACTCGCCGCGCAGCCACGCCGCCAGCTTGTCGCCGCCTCGCCCGTCTCGCTGCGCCCGCGCTGGGGCCACTCGCTCTGTGTGCATAGCCGCGATTATACCCCACACGCAGCAGCCCCCCTTGCCTGCGGGTGCAAGCAAGGGGGGCTGCATGGCATGGCGGTTGCAACGTCGCCTTTTACCCCTCACCCCCGGCCCCTCTCCCTCACGGGGAGAGGGGAGATTCCGCAGCAGGATGCGTTCGACTCCCCCTCTCCCGTTCAGGGAGAGGGGGCTGGGGGGTGAGGGCTGGCGCGGCAACAGGACGTTTCAATCGCCATAGGCTGAATGGGACGCCGCACGACGCTACTTCTCGGCATCCTCTGGCAACTCGCCCGCATCAGGCAACGTTTCGCCGTCGCCCTCATCGCTCAAGTCTAGCTCGCTCTCCTCATCGCTCAAGTCTAGCTCGCTCTCCTCACCGTCGAGGCCCAACTCGCTCTCCTCACCGTCGAGGCCCAACTCGTCATCCTCGCCGTCGAGGCCCAACTCGCTCTCCTCACCGTCGTCCAGCCCCGCCTCGCCGATCAGCTCAAGCAGGCGCGCCCGCACCTTCGCTTCGACCGCATCGACGGGCGGCGGCGGCGGCTCGGCATCAACCAGGCCCAGCAGCGCCTCGGCCCGCCGCACTTCCTCCGGCGACTTCTCGGCGGGCGGCGCGTTGGCCCCCTCTTCCATCATCCGGGCCATCTCGCCCACCAGATCCTCGCGGCGGCTCCCATCGAGCAGCCGCTTCTCGATGCCCGACCCGGCGGGGATGAGCTTGCCGATGACCACATTCTCCTTGAGGCCGCGCAGATAGTCCACCTTGCCGTTAATCGCGGCGTCGGTAAGCACCCGCGTTGTCTCTTGGAACGAGGCCGCCGACAGGAAGCTATCGGTGTTCAGCGAGGCTTTGGTGATGCCCAGCAGCACCGTCGAGGCGGTCGCTGGCTCGCCGCCCTGGCTCACCACATCGTTATTCATCCGGCGGAACTCCGCCGCCTCGATCAACTCACCAGGGAGCATGCCGGTGTCGCCGGGTTCGTCAATCCGCACGCGGCGCAGCATCTGGCGCACGATCACCTCGATGTGCTTATCGCTGATATTCACGCCCTGGCTACGATAGACCTTCTGGGCCTCATTCACCAGATAGCGCTGCACCGCCTCTTTCCCCTGAAGATCCAGCAACTCCTGGGGATTCGCGCTGCCATCAGTCAACTGCTGGCCCGCCACGACCCGCTCACCGTTATCCACACGGATGCGGGCCGTGTGGGGCACCACCAGCTCGCGCTCCTCGCGATCCTCCTGGCTGACCAGGATTCGCTCGCTGTTGACGTAGGCCCGACCGGCCAGACGCGCATGAATGGGCGGGTCGCCGCTACCGCCCGTGCGGTTGCTCTCGGCAATCACCTGACCATCGCCCACATCAGTCTCATTCTCAATCAGCGCAACATACCCCGGCGGCAGGATGTACTCGTCGGTGTAGACATCCGAGGCGACCACCTTGATCTGGCGATGCCCGGCATCGTCTTTGATGATCTGCACCACGCCGTCAATCTCAGCCAGCAGCGACTTACCCTTCGGCACGCGGGCCTCGAAAATCTCCTGCACACGCGGCAGACCCTGGGTAATATCGTCAGCCGAAGCCACACCGCCCGTATGGAAGGTACGCAGCGTCAACTGCGTACCCGGCTCGCCGATGGACTGGGCCGCGATAATCCCGCAGGCTTCACCGATGTCCACCAGCTTACCGGTGGCAAGATTACGCCCATAGCACAGCCGACAAATGCCGTGCTCGGACTGGCAGTTCAGGGTCGAGCGCACATACACCGAGGTAACGCCCTGTGCAACGAGGCGGTTCGCCCGCTCCTCGTCCAGTTCGTCGTTCCGGTTCGCCAGCACCTCGCCCGTCGCTTTATTGACCACCGGTGCCGCCAGGATGCGCCCGATCACACGGTTCTGGAGCTTCTCCATCAGCTCGTCGTCATCGGCGGTGAACAGCCAGACCCCGTCTTCGGTGCCGCAGTCCTCGATGGTGACAATCACGTCCTGGGCCACATCAACCAGACGCCGCGTCAGGTACCCGGCATCAGCCGTACGAAGCGCGGTGTCGGCCAGACCCTTGCGCCCGCCGTGGGTTGACACGAAGTAGTCAAGCACCGAGAGACCTTCGCGGAAGTTGGCCTTAATCGGCAACTCGATGATCCGCCCCGTCGGGTCAGACATCAGACCGCGCATACCGGCCATCTGCGAGATCTGGTTAATATTGCCGCGTGCACCCGAGGTCGCCATCATCGCCACCGGGCCGAACTCGTTCATATTGTCACGTACCGCGACAATCGTCTCCTTGGTCGCACCCTGCCAGATCTGCACCACCTCTTGATAGCGCTCATCATCGGTGATCAGGCCGCGCCGGAACTGCTTCTCCACCTCGGCCACCGTCGCTTCAGCCTTAGCAACGATCTCTTTTTTCTTCTCAGGCACCTCAATATCGTTGATGCCGATGGTCATGCCGCCCAAGGTCGCATACTTGAAGCCCAGCGCCTTGATCATATCGGCCTGCTCGGCGGTCATCTCTGACCCATAGATGCGCGCCAACTCTTGCTGCGACTTATGGCCGTGTACCACCCGCACCTCGTCGTAGTTCTCCTCGGTGAGGTTCTTGAAGTCGGTGTAGTACTTATAGCAGTCGGCGATGATCTCCTTCAGGCCCTTCTTATCAATCACCCGGTTGCGGTAGCGCAACGGCGGCTTCAACTGATCGTTCAGCAGCACGCGCCCAATCGTGGTCTCGATCAGCATGCGCGGTGTGCCGTCCTCAGCCGGAGTCACGACCCGCGTGTTGTCCTTCCGATCATTCTTATCCGGCGGCGTACCCTCCATCCTGATCCGAATCGGCGCCTGAATGGCGACTAAACCGTTATCGTAGGCGAGCATCGCCTCCTCAACCGAGGCAAAGATCTTGCCGCTGCCCTTGGCCCCATCGTGTACCTGCGACAGGTAGTAGCAGCCCAGCACGATGTCCTGCGACGGGGTGATAATCGGGTCGCCGTGCGCCGGACTGAGCAGGTTGTACTTGCTCAACATGCGCGAGCGGGCCTCTTCCTGCGCCTTGCGCGACAGCGGCACGTGAACGGCCATCTGGTCGCCGTCAAAGTCTGCGTTGAAGGCCGCGCAGACCAGCGGGTGAAGCTGGATGGCCGAGCCTTCGATGAGCTGGGCCTCAAAAGCCTGGATCGAGAGCCGGTGCAGCGACGGCGCACGGTTCAGCAGCACCAGATAATCTTTAATCACCTCTTCGAGTACGTCCCACACCTCGGGCCGCACGCGCTCGACGATGCGCTTGGCGCTCTTGATGTTGTGGGCAAAGCCCTTCTCGACCAGCCGCCGCATCACAAAGGGCTTGAACAGTTCCAGGGCCATCTTCTTCGGCAGACCACACTGGTGCAGCTTGAGCTTCGGGCCGACCACGATCACCGAGCGCCCCGAGTAGTCCACGCGCTTGCCCAGCAGGTTCTGGCGGAAGCGGCCCTGTTTGCCCTTGAGCATGTCGCTCAGGCTCTTCAGGCGATGCTTGCCCTTGCCTGAAACCGCCCGCCCGCGCCGACCGTTGTCAATCAGCGCGTCCACGGCCTCTTGCAGCATACGCTTCTCGTTGCGAACGATAATCTCCGGGGCGTTCAGCTCCATCAGGCGCTTGAGCCGGTTGTTGCGGTTGATCACGCGCCGGTAGAGATCGTTCAGGTCACTGGTGGCGAAGCGGCCACCGTCGAGCTGCACCATTGGGCGCAGGTCAGGCGGAATGACCGGCAGCACCGTCAGGATCATCCACTCCGGCTTGTTGCCGCTCTTGCGGAACGCCTCGACCACGCGCAGGCGCTTGGTGGCCTTCTTGCGCCGCTGGCCCTGTGTCGTCTGCACCTCGGCGTTCAGATCCTCGGCCAGCTTGCCCAGGTTCACCGTGCGCTCGATCAGTTCGCGCACCGCGCCCGCGCCCATATCGGCCCGAAACACGCCGGGAGCCGTGTCGCGCAGTTGGCGATACTCATTCTCGGTCAAAATGCGGCACGCCTTCAGGCCATCCAGCAGTTCAAGCTTCTCTTTCTCTTCGCGCACAAAGGTCTCGCGCTCGCGCTGGAGGCGCTCCTGAAGCTTTTCGCGCTCCTGCTTAACCTCAACCTGCTTGCGCTCACGCTCGGCGTCAGTCAGCAACTCGGCGTCGGCCATATCGCGCTGGCGTCGGGCCTCCATCGCATCAAGCTCCTGGTCAACCAGTTCGTCCAGATGCGCCAGGGTGCGCTCGCTGATCGCCTCGCCCTCTTCGACGATGTTCGTACCACGGAAGGCGATGTCCTCCTCGGCGGTCTCGCCGTCCATATCCTCTAGGCGCTCGCGCAGCTTATCCGCCGCATCCGTGATCTCGTCGCGCAGGCGCTTGGAGTCCTCTTCGATGCGCGCCTGCGTACTCGTCTGGGCCATCTCCATGCCGCCCATGTCCTGCGTCAACTGCGTGCTGATCTCGCTGGTCTTCTCCTCAACCTGGCGCTGTACCTTCTCGAGCCGCTCAGCGTACTCCTGCTGAATCGCCTCGCGGGTGTACTGGCGCATGTCATCCTTCACCTCGACGATCACATACGAGGCGAAATAGAGCACCCGCTCAAGGTTGCGCGGCGAAATATCGAGTAGCAGGCCCAGGCGGCTCGGCGTGCCCTTCACAAACCAGATGTGGCTCACCGGCGAGGCCAGCGTGATGTGCCCCATGCGGTCGCGCCGCACCTTCGCCCGCGTGACTTCAACGCCACACTTATCGCAAACTACGCCCTTATAGCGAACTCTTTTGTATTTCCCGCAGTAGCACTCCCAGTCCTTTGTAGGGCCAAA
>CAIWXH010000214.1 GCA_903916565.1 uncultured Oscillochloris sp.
CCTATGCTCAGCCTAAAAAATTTGTTGCGGCGTAAGGTGCGTACGCTGCTGACCATCCTTGGCATCGCCGTGGGTGTAACCTCCGTCGTGGTGCTGACGGCCTTCGGCGAAGGCATGGCCCGTGGCTTTGGTGCCGTCGGCTCGACCGGCGACGCCGATCTGCTGGTGAGCCAGAAGGACGCAATTATGATTCTCCTCGGCGCGATTGACGAGGAGATCGGGACTGAGATTACCAGCCTCAAAGGTGTCAGCACAGTCGCCGGAACCGTCGTGGGCATCCTTCAGATGCCCGAGACGCCCTATTTCCTGGTGGCGGGCGAAGAGCCACGCGGCTTCGCGCTGGCGCGTTACCGGGTTATCGCCGGTCGCCCCGTGCAAGCGCGGCGCGAGTTGATGCTCGGGCGCCAAGCCGCCGCTAATCTCAAGAAGGTCGTCGGCGACAAGTTCCGCATCAACGAGGTGAGCTATCGCATCGTCGGCATTTACGAGACTGGAACGAGCATTGAGGATAACGGCGCGGTGATTACGCTGCAAGATGCTCAACTGGCCTTCGATAAGCGCCGCCAGGTTAGCTATTTCAAGGTGCAACTGAGCGACCCACGGCAGCGTGATGCCGTCAAGGCGCTGATCGAAAAGCGCTGGGAGAAGCTGGCCGCCACGCGCTCGGGCGACCCGTCGGGCCAGGACGACATGCTCAAGATCTACAAGTCAATGGGCTGGATGCTGGGTCTGTTCGCGATCCTCGTGGGCGGCCTGGGCATGATGAACGCGCAACTGATGAGCGTCATGGAGCGCACCCGCGAGATTGGCGTGCTGCGGGCGATGGGCTGGCGTCGGCGCCGCGTCGTCACCATGATTATGGGCGAGGCGCTGCTCGTCTCGACCTTGGGCGGCCTCGTGGGTCTAGGCATGGCAAGCGGTCTGGTGGCGCTGCTGTCACGTACCGCCAGTATGGGCGGCTTTCTCAACAACACGGTTGAGCCATCGGCGCTGCTTCAGGCCGTTGTGATCGCCGTCGTGCTTGGGCTGGTGAGCGGCGGCTACCCGGCGTGGCGGGCCGCCCGGCTCGCCCCGGTCGAGGCGATGCGCGCCGAGGCGGGCGCGAGCGTGCGCTGGGGTCTGCTCGCCCGCATCCTCGCGCCGCTGATGCGCGGGGCGGCGCTGCGGAATCTGCTGCGGCGCCCCACGCGCACCCTAATGACGGTCGTCGGCCTGGGCGTCGGCGTGGGCCTCATCGTCGCCCTCAGCGGCATCCTTGAAGGCTCGCGCCAGCTTATCACAAAGCTGCTGAGCGCCGGTCAGGCCGACATTATCGCCGAACAGGCCGGTGTGTCGGACGCGACCTTCTCGTCGATTGATGAGCGCGTGGCCGACCAGATTCGCACCCACCCCGACGTGAAGGCCGTCTCGCGCCTGATCTTCGGCACGACCACGGTGCCGGGGCTGCCCTTCTTCATGGTCTACGGGGTTGACAGCCGCGAAGGCTACCTGCCCCACTATCGGGTCACCGAGGGGCGCACCATTCAGCGCCCCGGCGAGCTGATCTTGGGCCGCATGGCCGCCAACAGCCTGAAGAAGAGTCTCGGCAGCGACCTGCGCCTCTCGGGCCAAGCCTTTACGATTGTTGGCATCTTCGAGACCGGCGTCTCGTACGAGGATACCGGCGCGGTGATGCCGCTGCGTGACGCCCAGCGCATCTTCGGCAAGCCGCGTCAGGTTTCGTTCCTGGGGATTAGCGTACACGAGCCGGGGCGGGCCGCTGAGGTGGCGGCGGATCTGGAGCGGCGCTACCCTGCGTTGATGGTTTCACGCACCGCCGACCTGAGCTCGCGCATGCAGGACTTCGCCACGATGGACGCAGTTTTCGGTGCGCTGATGGGCCTGATGTTGCTGGTGGGCGGCATTGTGATGATGAATGTGATGCTGATGAGCGTCTTCGAGCGCACCCACGAGATTGGCGTATTGCGGGCGGTCGGCTGGCGAGGCGGGCGCGTTCTGCGGATGATTATGACCGAGGCGCTGGCCCTCAGCCTGTTAAGCGCCCTGGCGGGCATCGTGATCGGCATGGGGCTGAACGCGCTGCTCGCCCTGCTCCCCGGCTACGGCGATGTGCTTGAGGCGATCTACACGGCGGGCGATCTGGGCCGCGTGCTGCTCATGTCGGTGAGCCTGGGGCTTATCGGTGGGCTGCTGCCAGCTTGGCGGGCGGTGCGTCTGCGCCCCATCGAGGCGCTGCACTACGAATGAGGTCGCTATGAGCGAGCCTAGCCTGGTCATTGAATCCGGGGGGCTGAAGCCCCCGGCTCTTGGTTGGCGAAGCCAGCCTTCGCAGGCTCATCTAGGCCGCGCAGGCGGCCTTCGCACCGCGTAGCCCGTGGCTTCAGCCACCGGGCGGGCGCGCAACAACCCCTATAGGATTGCTATATGAGCGAGCCGCTTGTCCTTGAAACCCGCCAGCTCACCCGCGTCTACGGCGAGCGCGTGCCGCTGAAAGCCCTCGACTGCGTCGATCTCCAGATTCGCAAAGGCGAGGTGGTGGCGATCATCGGGCCGTCAGGCTCGGGCAAATCCACCCTGCTGAACCTGATTGGCGCGCTCGACCGGCCCTCATCGGGCGAGGTCATCGTCAACGGCACGCCGCTCTCGCAGGTGAAGAACCTAGACCGCTTTCGCGGGCAGACGATTGGCTTCATCTTCCAGAGCCACAACCTGCTGCCGACGCTGACGGCGCGTGAGAATGTCGAGGTGCCGATGTACGAGTTGCCATTAAGCGCCAAAAAGCGGCGGGCGCGGGCGAGTGAATTGCTGGCGCTGGTGGGGCTGGCGCAGCGTGGCGACCATCTGCCCAATCAGCTTTCGGGCGGCGAGCGGCAGCGCGTGGCGATTGCCCGCGCCCTCGCCAATCAGCCAACAATCGTGCTGGCCGACGAGCCGACCGGCAACCTCGACAGCAAAAGCACCGCCGACATTATCGGCCTGCTCAGCACGCTAAACCGCGAGCGCGGCGTGACGCTGGTGATTGTGACCCACAACACCGAGGTGGCGGCGGCGGCGCAGCGGGTGATTACCATCCGCGACGGCAAGATCCAGCGCGACGTGCTGATGAGCAACGAGCTTGAGCGTGAGCTGCTTGAGCTGAAAAGCTCGGCCCTGGGGCAAGCGATTCTGCGCGGTGACCACCTGCCGCCTGAACTGGCCGAACTGGCGCCGCGCCTCCACGAGCTGCTTGAGCGGGTGTAGGTTGCTGAGACGCCTCCATCCATGGCGGTTGCAACGTCGCCGCCGGGGGACTGAAGTCCCCGGCTCTTTCCTGCGAAGCCTGCCTTCGCAGGCTGGTTGAGGCCGCGCAGGCGGCCTTCGTCACCCGTAGCCCGTGGCTTCAGCCACCGGGCGTGGGGCGTGGCACAACGTTGCAACCGCCATGCAGACGCGCCGGCGTCGTTTGACATTCGTTAAGATTCCGTATAGGGTGGGTGTCCGGCACCGACACCTTGGCAGAGCGCTGCCCACAGCTTGCGCTCACCTTCGTCTCAGTCGGTACCGTTGACCACTATGGTGAATGTTCCTTCCGAGATCGAACAACTCATCGCCAAGCTAACGCCGGAGTCGCGGCGTCAGCGACAGGCAGCGTTGCTGCGCCCACTTTACAAAAGCCTGATCGTAATCAGCCTAGTTGGGCTGGTCATCATGCTGATCAAGGGCTCGAACCCGCCCGGCTACGCGACCATCGGCCTCTCCCTGCTGTTGAACCTGCTGGTCGCGACCCTAGATCGCTTGGGTTCTACGCGGGTGGCGGCGTACTTCTTTAGTATCTGGGTGAACCTGGGGATCATCGCCCTGGCTACGGCGAACCTGCTGGTTGAGCATAACCCAACGAGCGGGGTGGTGTTTCTCTGCCAACTGGCCTTGGGTGTGATGCTCGCTGGCCTGCTCCTTGGCGCACGCTACGCCTTCCTGTTCACCGCGATACATGTGACGGCGCTGACCGTGATCGCTGACCGCTACTTCACGACCGTTGACAGCCATACGGGGCTGACCATCTTTGAGGATGTGATCAATCTTGTGGTGCCCGTCGGCTCGTTCATCATCCTTATCGCCATCATCACCTGGCTCTACCTGCGCGCCTTGGCGCAGGCAGACGCACACTTTGAGGTCGCCCGCCAGCAGATCATCCAGGACGGCTTGATCCGGCGCGACGTGGCGATTGCCCGCGATCTCCAACTGCGGCTCTACCCGCAGCCGCCGCAGATCAACGAGCGCCTCCTGATCGCCTCGCGCTCGGATGCGGCCCGCGAGACAAGCGGCGACTTTTACGATTTTATCGAGCTGGGCGACGGGCTGCTGGGCATTGTCGTCGCCGATGTGAGCGGCAAGAGCATCGCCGCCGCCCTGATGATGGCGCTGGCCCGTGTGACCCTGCGCTCAACCCTAGCCCCGCCGAAGTGCTGCGCGGTGTCAACGAGACGATCTGCCGTGACCACACGGCCCGCCAGATGATCACCGCCTTCTATGGCGTCCTTGACACGCAAACCCTCTGTCTGTACTTTGCGAGCGCCGGTCACCCCTACCCGATTCTGCGCCACGGTAACGAGCCGCGAACCTGGTCTAAGCACATCAAAACAGCGCCGCGTACCGCTCACGCCAGACCACGACCCGCTCGGCGGTGTCAGCGCAGGCGTCAAGGGTCGCATGTAGCGCCTCGGCGTGCGCGTCAAGCTGCGGCCCCAAGAACACCAGCGTGTTGAGTGGCGCGACCGGCACCCTCAGGCGCACGGCAGTCAGCGTGTGCCGCCCAGCGACAAGGTGCAGTTCGTCGGGCCAG
>CAIWXH010000215.1 GCA_903916565.1 uncultured Oscillochloris sp.
AGCACAACGGCGTGTCGCCCAACCTGCTCGGCGACGCTGGTTGGAGCACTATCGTCGCGCAGACGGGTGATTGCGCCAGCCCGATCAATGTAGTAGTGCCATCGGGCGGCGGCCCCCTCGGCGGCGAGATCAGCGGCGGCGGGGCCGGAGACTGGGCAGAGCAGCAGCGTATCAACGGGCGGCTGCCCGTTCGAGCGGTCTGTCGGCGGATCATTGCACAGGTTATGCATGGCCGGGCGGGCATCCTCGGCGCCCAGGAGGTAGCCGGAGGTTGTCGCCAAGCTCAACACGCTCGATAAGGTCGTGTCGCCTACCGGGCGGGCCAGATCGTCCAGTCGCCCAATCGCTGCGCCGTCTGAGGCAGCGCCAAGGGTGCCTGCGAATCCGCTGATGGGCGTCCCGGCGGGCAACGGGCGATCATAAGGCCAGTCGGTCGTCGGCAGGCGGCAGTAGATCACATCCAGGGCGAAGGGCATCAGCAGGAGCTGCGTGTCGTCCAGATCGATCTGCTCGGCTGGCCCGAGGGGTGCGCCCAAGTGCTGATCGAGGGCGTACCGCACGAGGGACGCACCCTCATCGAACTGGCGACCTGCATGTTCGCGGTAGAGGCTGGTGAGCAGCAGGAGGCGCAGCCTGGCGGCCTGGGCCGCAGAAAGCTCGGGCAAGCGCCGCGTTCCGGCGGCCGCTGCTGCGAGGTCGCTTAGGCGGTAGGTGTTCTTCCAGTTGCTCGCAGGCGAGCAAAGACTGTCCAGGGCGAAGTGCTGACATGCGTAGGTTTGCCCTCCATCCCGCAAGCGCTGGTTGGGGCCGATGGGAACGCCCAGGTCGTTGCTGTGCTGTAGGTAGTACTGGTGAAACGCCCAGTCTGTGTGGAAACCGTTGACCGGGTCGGCTGAACGAAAGAGTAACTCCAGGAAACCGTCGCGCAGTGGCCCGGCGGGGGTCTCGCTCAGACGGCGCACCTGAATGCTGCTATGGGGCGAACTGCTGGGCGCGTCGGCTGGGGCGTAGAGCAGGTCGCGGGCGTAGATCTCGACCAGGAAGGTGCCCAGGCTGCCCATACGCACCGCACGATCCTGATCATCCTGGGCGGCACCGGCGGCGGTGCCCGTGTGCGGACGACCGGTCAGTATCGCGACGGGCATGCCCAGGTGGGCGGACTGAGCGGCGGTGAAGAAGGGCCACCCGGCGGCAAGGGCACCGCCCGCAGCGCGGTAGGCCAGATCGAGGAGTCGGGCGCGCAGTTGCGTAGAGGCTGCGGGCCGACTCGGCACACTGGTAGGCGCGTCGGCGTACACCTCCGCAACAAAGCGCTCCCAAGGAAAACCAGCCGGGTCGGTCTTCCGCTTCGGCGCAATATCCAGGTGGCGCACGAGTTGGCTGTGTGGCACCTTGTAACGGGCGGCCAGTTCACGGCACAGCCAGAGCGCCGCCGCGTACTGCGCCGGGGGGTAGGGGTCGCGCCCGCTATTCAGGTTCTCCAGCTCGATGCCGACCGATACGGCGTTGCAGCCGTCTACCTCGTGACCATCAACGACCCAGCGACTCTGTCCGGCGTGCCAGGCAATATGCGCGTCGTCTACAAGCTGGACGATCCTGCCAGCCTTACTAATATAGTAGTGAACCGACACGGGCCGTTGGTCGTCGCCGCCAACCCGTAGCCAGCCAAGGTCGCCGGGGCTGCTACCGGCGGTCGCGTGCAGAACAATCATCCGCACACGCTCGGGCTTGCCTTGCTCATAGTGGGGGCGGGTCATTTGGACACGTTCGATCTGCATGGTTCCCTCTCAGTCTTAGTTTGTGTTATCGAACAGTTCAACCCCGCTGATGCTGCCACCCTCGGCGATCACCGCCTGGTGGCTGCCGGAGCCGCCGTGTACCCGTAGGGCACTGATCGCCCCCCCGTCACGGGCGACGACGGACTGGCGGGCGCCGGTGGGCTGACTCGGCGGGCTGACCGGACGGCTGGGCACGCTGGCCGGGTGGGCTACCGGCGGGCGTAGGTAGGTCGGGCCACCACTGCGGGCGCGTAGGTAGAGCGCCGGGACGTACCACGAAACCCGGTCGGGTTCCTCAACGTAGAGGGCGCGGCGGGCGAAGGCGACCGCCTCTTCGACGCTGCGGCCCTCGGCGAGAGCCTGGTAGATCACCGCCGCCATGCGGCTTGCGGCGGCGGCGCGCACTGTGAACTGCATACCGAGGACAATGGGCACCCCGGCTGCGCAAAGGGCCGGCGCGATGGCGCTGCGCATGTCGGCGCTCTCACTAAGGGTTCCCTCGATCCCGAGCATCGCGCCCTGGCAGGCGTGAAGCACTACCATCCCGGCGGGGGCGAGCAGTGGGGCCAGGGCCGCCGCCGGTGTCCAGGCCGCCGCACCGTCGTCATCCAGCAAAAGGGCACCCTCACCGCCGCTGTAGCGACCGTGACCGTAATAATGGATGATGTCGGGCGGACGTTCGCCTGCGATCATGTCAGCGAGGGTCTTGCGGGTCACGGGACTCAGTTCTTCCATATGCGCCAGGCCGCGCCTGATCAATGGCTCCCACGCGGCGGCGCGGGCCGCACGTTCAATCTGCCGCATCTCATCGGGAACCCCGGCCCGTGGCGAGACGGCGAGGATGCGCAGCGGGCCGGATGCCTGACGCGGCGGCGGGAGCGCCTGGGCCAGATCAAGCCGACGCACGCAGGCCGCCGTGGCCCCGCGCCCGAGCAACACCGGGGTCGGCCCCTCGTCCCAGAGCAATTCCCACGGCAGCCCGGCCAGATCGGTGGCGTCGGGCGGGAAACAGAGCTCCAGCGAAACAGGCCGACCGACGGCGGCCGCGTGGTCGCGCACGGTGCCGAGGGCTTGGGCACCGGCGGCGTCAGCGGTGAGGGCGCGGTAGAGTCGCCGACCAATGCGCCAGGGTGCGTCGGCGCGCACGCGACCGGTGCCCCACAGCCCGGCCGCGTTCAGAAGTGCCTGCTCGTCGGGGCTAAAACTAAAGCTGCGCACCTGCACCGCATTCCACGCGGTTGGGTAGGCCGGGTCTTGGAGCGCATCGAGGGCGCGCAGGATTAACCCCATGTCGCTGGCCGGGATGGGCGCGGGCAGGCGACTCTCGCGTACCCCGAGGACATCGGACTCCCAGCGGAGCAGTGCCCCGCCACGGACGGGGCGGAAGATCAGGCGCAGGATGATCGGTTCGTTTTGGCTTGTCATTGAAAATATTCCTAACGTTACTCTTTAACCGCTGTCCTAACCGCCCGAAATCCAAGATTAGTGCTGCGCTGGCCGGGGTGCCGCCAGGAAGAAGCACCGCAGCGCAGATCCTCGGCCTTGGAGTCAAAGCCACCGCCTTTGATCACGGGAGTCTCGCCGGGACTCACGTCCTCGCATGGCTTCAGCGACTCGGAACTCTCGGCGAGGCTTGCTGTCCACTCCCAGATATTGCCGGAGAGATCCTGTGCGCCGCAGGTGGCCGCGCCACTTGGGAATGCGCCGATGGGCACGGGGGCCGCGATCCCGAAGGCGGCGCGGGCATTGGTGGGCGG
>CAIWXH010000216.1 GCA_903916565.1 uncultured Oscillochloris sp.
ATGCGGCCTATAACCAGATAGCGAACGTAGCGCCTGATGCCTTCGGGCCAGGGCGTAGGGGCTGTGTAGTGCAGCCCGGCAGGATTGCCCTGCTGAACCGGAAGCAAGCGTCATAAAACGCTAGGCTTTTGGATACTATAGCACACATGCGCGGCGTACCACCTTTAATGCCTGCGCGCTTCGTTCAGCAGCCCGTGCTGGGCGCTGGAACGACCGGCGAGGGCTACGGGCGTAACGCTGCCATCAGGCGCGGCGCGTGCGACCGCTGCCGACCGTCGTCGCACCATCTACGTTACCGTGAGATGGTAGGTGGCGTGTTCGCTGGTGTAGGGGGTCGCGCCGATGACGACGAAAACCCCTTGCTCGCCCTCAGCCAGGGTTGCGGTCGCCGCGCCCAGCGCATCAACGGTCACAGGTTCGACGCTGATCGTCCCATCGGCGGCAGTCCGAACGAGCCGCAGCTCCCAGAGCTGCGGCAAATGACCGTCGATGCGCGCAAACCCTTGGGCCTGCCAGCCGCCGTCGCCGGACTCCACATTGTCGCTATAGCCTAGCTCGGGGATGCGTAGGTCGTCAATCAGCATGCCTGGGGCGTCAAATGCCTGATCGTTGATCTGCCAAAAGCGCAGCAGCACCTCTTTCCCCGCATACGGCGCGAGATTCATCTGTTCAGTGACCCAGGTTCCGCGCTCCCCGTTTTCAAACGCCGCCGCCGACTGCCCACTGACCCCCGTAAGCGCGTTGCCATAGTTCGTCCCCTGCGGGTCACTGGTGGTGGTCAGCGTGCCAGGCAGCGTCTCCCAGGTCGCGCCGCCGTCGGTCGAGACCGTCACGAAGGCGTAGTCGTAATTCGTCTCAAGCTCATACCAGGTGGCGAAGCTCAGGGTGGCGCTACGCAGGCCGCGCAGGTCGAAGGGGCGCGTGAGCGTGGCAAGCGAGTCGTCGCTGCGGTTGCTCCACCAGGCGAAGCGGTCGTGAGGCAGCACGGCGGTGACGCTGACGCTAGGGGTCCCTATGAAGGTAAGCTTGTGCGTGCCTGCGGGCAGTGCGAAATAGTCGGCACCGTACTGGGCGACATCGCTATGAATGGTACCGCCAAGCGCCAGCGGCAGCGGCACGACGCGCCCCGGCAGCAGCCCCGGCATGTCGCCAACATCATAGCTATAGCGCCCATCGCCGACGGTGGGATTGTCGATCAGATTAGCCACCGCCCAGTCGCCAACGATCTGAGGAAAGCTGCGAACATCGGGGCGCTTATGGGCGGCCAGCTCAACAAACGCCTGAAGCTTATCGCCAGCCCCAGCCTCGATCAGCGGGCGAATTTCCCCCTTGCCAGCATACTGGGCGTAGATGTAGCGCATGAATAGGTGCGCCGCGCCGTAGTGGAGGAGCGCGGCGCTGGGCGACGCAGCCCAATCGGTGAGCTGAACATCAGGATTAGCGAGATAGAGGCCGGGGAAGCTCGAGGTGGTGAAGCCGTTCAGATCCTCGGCGAGCTGCGCGCACCCCTCGTTAAACCAGGTGGCGCTGCCAGCATGTTCGTTCTGGTGGATCATATGCTGGAACTCGTGCGCTAACACGTCCAGATACTCAGGCCGAGCGAAGCTCAGGCGGGCGATGTTCATAAAGAACAGCTCGCGCTCATTGCTGTAGCGGTTGACCTGGCGCGGCAGCGAGTCCTGCGAGGAGTAATAGCCCACAACCATGTCGGTCGAGTCTGGGTCACGTGCGTTGAGCACCGTCACACGCGGGTCGCCATCAACGCCGGGCTGGGCCTCGGAGCCAAAGATCGCACGGGTGCGCGGGTAGATCTCCGTCTCAAAGACCTGGGCGGCCCGTTCGAGATCGGCCTGGTTGTAGGTCACGCCCTGCTCAACATACATCAGGACGACGGGGCCAGCGTAGCGCAACGCGGCCTGGATTTCGTGGTGGACATTATCGGACATATCGGTAATGTAGAAGGGGCGCACCTCACCGACCCGCAGATCGGGCGGGGTGGTGGCGGCAACGCTAGGGCACGCGGCGGGGTTGGCGCGGCAACTGCCGAGGGCGCGGGCCAGTTCGATCTGGTCGCGCGTGCGGCGCGTGCTGGCATCCAGGGCCGCGATCTCGTTGGTTGAGGCTGGCGTAAGCTGAGGCGGGGTGGTGGCCGTGGGTGCTTGGGCCGGGGAGTCACTAGGCTGATTGACCGGCGTCGTGGTGGCAACCGCCCCCGCGATCTGCGCCGGGGTGGAGGCGAACGGCGAAGCGGCGTTGAACGGGGCACAGGCCGTGAGGAGCAAAACACACACGACGGCAAGGGCGCTACGATTGCTCATGGGGGGCATTGTAGCGCAATCCCGCATGGCGTGGGTCGTCGGCGTACGGGCGCAGTAGCAGGGCTGATGCAAAGTCACGCTAACCCCCTCTCCCCCGGCCCCTCTCCCACAAGAGGAGAGGGGAGATTCCGCAGCAAGATGCGCTCGGCTCCCCCTCTCCCTTTATGGGAGAGGGGGCAGGGGGGGAGAGGGTGGGCGCGGCAACCGCCAGCCGGCGTAGGCGCTGCTGCCTTCGGGCTGGATCACGAGATCCTGTATGATAGCGGCAACCGCGCCAGCGCGGAGTTGGGTCAAAGCGGTAAGAACGTGACTCCTTGTGGGCACGACCGCCCCCGCGCTGGTCACCCAACGAGAATGGAGAGGATCCAATGGCGCTGAGAGAATCTCTATCACAGCATTCTGAACGCCCCGAGGCCGAGCGCGAGGCCGCAAATGAGCTGATCGTCATCGGCGTTGGGGCCGCCGAGGGCGGCGACGAGGCGCTGCTGCGCCTCTTCGCGCAACTGCACGGCGATGGGGTGAGCGCCTTTCTGGTGTTCGTGGGGCTGCCCGCCGCTGCGTTGCCCCCGTTGGCCGAGGCGCTCCGCCTGACGACGACGCTGGGTGTCGTTATCGTGGATCAAGTCGCGCCGCTCCTGGCGAACCAGATCTACATGCTCCCCCACGAGCGACGCATGTTGCTTACGAGCGACACGGTGAGCCTGACCGAGAGCGTGTACCCGCCGTTCCAGCGGGTCGCGATTGACTTGGGGCTGCGGGCGCTGGCCGAGACTTTTGGGCGCAATGCGGTCGCGATTATGCTCTCGGGTCAGGGCGCCGATGGCGCGCTCGGCCTCCCGCGCATTAAAGAGCTGGGTGGCCTGACGCTGGCCCAAGAGCCGGGGGACGCCGCGTTTGACGGGATGCCACGGGCCGCTATCGCCACGGGCTTTGTGGACTATGTGCTGCCCGCGACCAAAATTCTCGCCCAGATCCTGGCCTATCGCAGCGTGGGCATGCGCCTCTTGGCCGAACACGACCTGCAGGTGCAGGCCAACAGCAACGCGCTGCGCGATCTGTTCGTGCTGCTGCGGGTCCGCACCGGGCACGACTTCAGTCACTACAAGCGGGTCACGATTATGCGCCGGATCAGCCGCCGCATGATGCTCAACGGGGCCAGCGATCTCACCAGCTATCTTGTCATGCTCCGTGAGCGTTCGGGCGAGGTGCAGTTGCTGCAGCGCGATCTGTTGATCAGCGTCACAAACTTCTTTCGTGACCCCGAGGCATTTGAACGCTTAGAGACGCTGCTGCCCGCCCTCTTCGCCGCTAAAGGGCCAGATGACTACGTGCGGGCCTGGGTCGCCGGTTGCGCTACCGGCGAGGAGGCGTACTCGGTGGCGATGCTGTTGGCCGAGTATGCGGCCACGCTGGAGCAGCCGCCGGTGATCCAGGTCTTCGCCACCGACATTGATGAGGTAGCGATCAGCGTGGCCCGCGAGGGCCGCTACCCCACCAATATCGCCGCCGATGTTTCGCCCGAGCGCCTGCAGCGCTTTTTCACCGAGGAGCAGACGCGCTACCGGGTCAAGCCAGAGCTGCGCGACCTGATCCTCTTTGCGACCCATAATCTGTTGCGCGATCCGCCATTCTCGCGGCTCGACCTCGTGACCTGCCGCAATGTGCTGATCTACCTCGACCGTGATGTGCAAGAGCGGGTGCTTGAGCTGTTCCACTTTGTGCTGCGCCCCGACGGGCATTTGCTCCTGGGGGCTTCAGAGTCCGCCGATAGTCTGCCGGGCCTCTTCACGGTGTTGGATAAGCGCCATCACATCTACAGTCGCCACAGCGTGAAGCGCCTGCCCCCCGTCTTGCCGCCCCTTGCTATCTCTAGCCCTGAGCGCCCGCTCCCGCTTTCGCTCTTCCCCGAGCATGTGGGTAGCCCACACTTACGCTCGTTCGGCGAGTTGCACCAGCGTATGCTTGAAGCTTATGCGCCGCCAAGTCTGATCGTCAACGAGAGCTACGAGCTTGTCCATCTGTCGAGCCGGGTTGGCCGCTACCTCCAGTTCATGGGCGGTGAGCCATCGTACAACTTGCTCAAGGTTGTCCACCCCGATCTGCGGCGCGAGCTGCGGATTTTGCTCTTCCACGCTGCCCAGAAGAACCGCCCCAGTGTGGCGCGCTACGTTCGCATGGACATCGATCTCCAGACCATTATGGTCAACCTGACGGTGCAGCCCGTCAGCGGGATTGCGGGCGTCGAGGGCTTCTTCCTGGTGGTGTTCGAGGAAGTTGTGGTGGCCCCCGACGCTACCCTGGTCGCCCCAGCCGACGAGGCCACTGAGCCGCTGGCCCACGAGCTTGACGAGGAGCTGCAGCATCTGCGCGAGCAGTTGCGCCTGACCATCGAGCAGTACGAAACTTCGACCGAGGAGCTGAAAGCCTCGAACGAGGAACACCAGGCGATGAACGAGGAGCTGCGCTCGACCACCGAGGAGCTTGAGACGAGCAAGGAGGAGCTCCAGTCGCTCAATGAAGAGTTGACCACGGTGAACCAGGAGCTGAAGAATAAGGTCGATGAGATCAGTCGGGTCAACTCGGACCTACAAAACCTGATGGCCTCGACCGACATCGGCACGATCTTCCTCGACCGCAAGCTGCGTGTGAAGCGCTACACGCCGCGCATCCAGGATCTCTTCAACCTAATCGCGACCGACCTCAACCGGCCCCTGGCCCACGTCACGCACCAATTCGCCTACGACGGGTTGCTCGACGATGCGACCCGCGTCCTCGACCGCCTCAGTATGATCGACCGCGAGGTGCAGCACCTTGACGGGCGCTGGTTCTTGATCCGCTTGTTGCCGTACCGGACGCTTGAGGACAGGATTGACGGCGTGGTGCTGACCTTTATGGACATCACCGAGCGCAAGCACGCCGAGCAGGCGCTGCTAGAGGCCAAGCATGTGCTTGAGTTCCGCGTCACCGAACGCACCGCCGCGCTCGCCGCCGAGATTAGCGAGCGGCGCAAGATTGAGGCGGTGCGTCAAGCGCTGATCCAGCGTCTGGTGAGCGCCCAAGAGGAGGAGCGCCGCGAGATCTCACGCGAGATCCACGACCAGTTGGGCCAGCAGCTCACCGTGCTGCTGCTTAGCCTGCACACGCTGAAAGAGAACTCGTACGGTCGCGACGAGACGCTGGAGCAGATCAGTAAGATCGAGGCGGTGGTAGACACCATTAGCCAAGAGATGCGCCAGATGGCGCGTGGCCTGCGCCCCACCATTCTCGACGACCTGGGGCTGGCGGTCGCGCTCGCCACCTATGTTGAAGAGTGGAGCCAGCGCACGGGGCTGCCGGTGGCCTTTCACCGCAGCGTGCTGCGCGAGGTGCGCCTGCCGCCCGTGCTGGAGACGACGATCTACCGGGTGGTGCTGGAGGCGCTGCTGAACGTGGCGAAGCACGCCCATGCGACCCAGGTGAGCCTGATCCTTGAGTGTCGGGATGACGCGGCGGTGGCGATTGTCGAGGATAACGGGCAGGGCTTTGACGCCGAGCGGGTGCTTGATCAGCCGACCAAATGGGGCCTGGGCATTCTCGGAATGAAAGAGCGAATCGCCCTGGTTGGCGGCACCCTGACGGTCGAGTCTACGCCCGGTGTTGGCGCCACAGTCTTCGTGCGCGTCCCCGTGGTTCCAGCATAGAATGGTGGTCATGATGCTCAAACTCCGCATTCTGCTGGCTGATGACCACGCCATTGTTCGCGAGGGGCTGAAGGCGCTGATTAGTCGCCAGCCCGATATGGAAGTGGTCGGCGAGGCGGTTGATGGACTTGAGGCCGTCGCCCTGGCCCACGCCTGTGCGCCTGACGTGGTGGTGATTGATGTTTCGATGCCGATCCTTTCGGGTGGCGAGGCGACGGCGCGGATCCGTCGCGAGTTGCCCGCCATCCGGGTGCTGGCCCTGAGCGTCCACGACGAGGTCGGCTACGTGCGCCAACTGCTTGAAGCTGGGGCGTCTGGCTATATACTCAAGCGGCTCGCCGCCGACGCGCTGATCGCCGCGATCCGCAGCGTTGCCGCTGGTGGGGTCTACCTCGACCCCCTGGTGGCTGGCTTGGTCGTCGCCGAGGCGGTCGGGCGGGCCAGCAGCGGCAGCGAAGATCGTCCGGCGCTGAGCGAGCGCGAGAACGATGTGCTGCGGATGATCGCCCAGGGCTATAGCAACAAAGAGATCGCCGCCGTCCTCAGCCTCAGCGTCAAGACGGTCGAAACCTACAAGGCCCGTGCGATGGAAAAGCTGGCGCTCGATAGTCGGGTCGCCATCGTGCGCTTCGCCGTTGAGCATGGCTGGCTGACGTAAGTCCTAGCGCTATGTCAGGAGAATCCTGACACGAGGCGCGTAGTTTCCTTCTATCAGGCTTTAACATCTGCTGCTACCCTTACAGACGGTGGGACTGAAGCATCAGACACGGCGAGCAAGGTGCCTGGCGCGTAGCCCACGAACTGCACGGGGGCTTCAGCGTGAGTACTACAGATCCAGATGGCGTGAAGGTCGCCGCACCCAGGGTGCTGGTTGTTGATGACGACCTGCGTATGCTCGACCTGATCGAAGAGATGCTGCGCGCATCCGACTATGCGGTGGTCAGCGCCAGCAAGCCCGCCGAAGGGCTGGCCTTAGCGCTCCAGCAGCGCTTTGACTGCGCCGTGGTTGATGTCGAGATGCCCGGCGGCGGCGGCGCAGCCCTGGCGCGGGCGCTCAACTCGGGCGTGCCGGATCTGCCGGTGATTATGATGAGCGGGCTGCGCTACGACGAGATTCTTGAGCGCATTGGCGGCGTGGCAATGACATCTGTACTCTGCAAACCCTTCCGTCTGCGCGATCTGCGCCAAGCGATCACCGATGCGCTGCAATGGGCCGCCTCTGGCGGCTTCGCACGCGAAAGGTGTAGAGCGTTTGGGGCCATAGAGTAAGCGCATTCAGGGCGTTTGACACAATGGAATAAGGTGGAGGTGGCTATGCGTGGGCATCGCATCCTTTTGACAGACCATAACCACGAGGTCGGGGTGTTAGTCGCAGAGATTTTGAGTGCCGAGGGCTACCGCGTGCGCTTCGCTGCGCCGAGTGAGTGCAGCGCTAGGCATATCCGCGAAGCCCATCCCGACCTCGCGCTCATCGAACTGATGCCCAACGCGCCTGACCCAACCCTGGCGCTGCTTGAGCAACTGCGCGTCCACCCGGCCACGGCCACGCTACCCGTGTTAGTCACCTCGACCGACTACGGCCTGCTGAGGAGCCTGGAGACAACCTTACACGCGCTCGGCTGTCTGACCATAAGGAAGCCCTTCGCCCTCGACACGCTGCTTGAGGTCGTTGAGTCGGCCATTGGCCTTGGGCGCAGCGCGCCAGTTGGGGTGTAGCGCTAAAGCCACATCTCCACACCTCCACACCTCCACACCTCCACAGCGCTACCCCACCCGCTGCCCCGCTGTCGCCTCTAGCGCGGCGACAAGCGCGGCCAATGCCGTGTTGAGCGGCGTCGGCACGCCGAGGCGGGCACCTTCGCGTACTAGCGCCCCGTTGATCGTGGCGCTCTCGGTGGCCGCGCCGCGCAAAATGTCTTGCAGCATTGACGAGCGATTGGCCCCAGTGGCGCGGGCCACGGCCAGCACATGCGCCACCGGGTCGGCGTAGGGCAGCGTCACGCCACGCGCAACGGCCACGGCCACCGCCTCGCCCACGGCGCGCTCCACCAGCGCCCGCGCCTCGGGCGTCGCGGCCAGCGCCCCATTCGGCACGCGCAGCAGCGCCGTCAGCGCGTTGAGGCCCACATTCACCACCAGCTTGCCCCAGACCAGCGCCTCGACCTGGTCGCTCACGCTGGCGGGCAGACCGCTCGCGGTGAGCAGCGCGGCAAGCGCGGCGGCCCGCTGCGGATCAGGCGCCGCGCCCAGACTCGTCGGCCCCATCCCGGCGTGACGCACACACCCCGGCCCGAGCAAAGTGCCGCCCAAGGCGGTGACCCCTTGGCCGACGCGCTCGGCACCCACAACCGCCGCCAATAGCTCCAGGTTGCCGATCCCATTCTGAAGCGTGTAGGCGACCCCGTTGGGGGCCAGAATCAGCTGACACGCCGCCGCCGCCCACGGGGTCTGCTGCGCCTTCACCAGCACCAGCGCGACCTCGGCGCTCCCGGCCTCAGCCGGGTCACTGACCGCACGCACACGGCGCACCGACGCAACGCCGTCACGCTCACAGCTTAGGCCAGCGGCGTTCAGCGCCGCCACATGCGCGCGCCACGGGTCAACCAACACCACCTCGGCCACCCCGGCCAAGGAGAAACCGAACACCCCGCCCAGCGCCCCCGCGCCAATGATTGCTACGCGCATACGCTGTCGCTCCTTCCTCTCGATAGATGACGGGTGCAAAGTCGCCGTCTGCCCCTCACCCCCTACCCCTCTCCCTCACGGGGAGAGGGGAGATTCCGCAGCATGCTACGTTCTGCTCCCCCTCTCCCGCTCTGGGAGAGGGGGCTGGGGGGTGAGGGCTGGCGCGGCAGGACTTTGACGTACGCCCGAACGCTTGCACAGCACCGCAACTTCAGCTAGAATCGGCCCATCTCGCCCCAGCATCCCGTAGCCACGCGCCAGTTCAGGGTCTTTGCGACCCTTGAGGAGAATTTGTGTCGCTTGAACTCGACCTGCTCCAAGCCGACCGCGCCCATCTCCTGCACCCCTTGCACCACCCCAGCGCCCACCAAGCGCCGAAGCTCTGGGTGTCGGGCCATGGGGCCATGCTCACCGACAGCACCGGCAAAGCGTATATTGACGGCCTCAGTGGCCTTTGGAATGTGGTCGTCGGCCACGGTCGCGAGGAGTTGGCCCAGGCCGCCTACGACCAGATGCGCCAACTCGCCTACGCCTCAGCCTACATCGGCAGCACCAACGAGCCTGCGGTCAGGCTGGCGAGCAAGTTGGCGGAGCTGTGCTACCCCTCGATTAACAGCTTCTTTTTCACTAGCGGCGGCGGCGAAAGCACCGAGAGCAGCATCAAGACGGCCCGCTTCTACTGGAAAGCCCTTGGCAAACCCGACAAGGTCAAGTTCATCTCGCGCATGAAAGGCTACCACGGCGTGACCCTGGCCGCGATGAGCGCCACCGGCCTGCCCGCCTACTGGACGATGTTCGAGCCGCGTGTGCCCGGTTTCGTCCACATCGAGTCGCCCTACCCCTACCGCTTCGTCAATCCGACGCCCGAGGTGAGCGACGGCGTGGCGGCGGCCAATCTGCTTGAGGCGGCCATTTTGCGCGAAGGGCCGGAGACGGTGGCGGGCTTCATCGCCGAGCCGGTGCAGGGTGCCGGTGGGGTCATTCCGCCGCAAGACGATTACTTCGCCCGCATTCGTGCCATCTGCGACCAGTACGAGGTGCTGTTCATCGCCGACGAGGTGATCACCGGCTTTGGGCGCACGGGGCGCTGGTTCGGCCTTGAGCGCTACGGGGTCGAGCCGGACATCGTCCAGTTTGCCAAGGCGATCACGTCGGGCTACGTGCCGCTCGGCGGGATCGGGGTCAACGACACGATTCGCAACGTGATCGAAACCGCGTCTGGCGAGCAGCGCTGGATGCACGCCTTCACCTACTCGGGCCACCCGACCTCGTGCGCTGTCGCCCTGGCGAATCTCGCCATTATCGAGGGCGAGGGGCTGGTGCAACGCGCCGACGAGCTAGGCGCCTACATGAACCAGGCGCTGCACGCGCTTGAGGCGCTGCCCAGCGTCGGCAACGTGCGCGGCCTGGGCCTGATGGCCGCCGTCGAGCTGGTCGCCGACAAGGCGAGCAAAGCGCCTTTTCCGGCGGCGGCCAACGTGGGCGGGCGTCTGCTCAACGAGATGACCAGTCGCGGCCTCTACACGCGGGTACTCGGCGAGACGATCTTCCTTGCCCCGCCCTTTGTCAGCTCCGCCGAGACCATTGACCGCGCCGTGCAGATCATTGGCGAGGCCATCGCCGCTGTGAGCTGAGGCTAGAGACGCCAGTAGTTAGTGGTACCTTCATGGGCTTGCCTGCGGCCCGCAACCCGACGCCGGGAATGGTCTGCACGCGGTTCGCTGCGGCGGCCCAGGTCGCAGCTTGGGCCGCTGTCATGGCCTATTGATCGGGGCGGGTGCAACGTCGCCTTTTCCCCCTCACCCCCGGCCCCTCGCCCTCAAGGGGAGAGGGGAGATTCGGCATCAGGAAGCGTTCGACTCCCCCTCTCCCGCTCAGGGAGAGGGGGCTGGGGG
>CAIWXH010000217.1 GCA_903916565.1 uncultured Oscillochloris sp.
CTGAGCGAGTATTACATCGGCCTCTCCCAGCCCGACTACGGGCCGCTCTTCGCCCGCGCTATGGCGATGGGTCACGCTCTGCTGCTGCTCGACGGACTCGATGAGGTGCGCGAGGATCGGGCCGGGATCATCCGCTGCCTGGAGGCGTTCGTTCACGAGTGGGACGCCCAGGGCAATCGCTTTATCGCCACCAGCCGGATTGTCGGCTATGACGACACGCCCCTTGACCCGCGCCTCTTTGTCAGCGTGGTCATCCAGCCCCTGAGCGATGCGCAGATCGCGGTCTTCGTCAATCGCTGGAGTCAGGCATACGAGGCTCTGGCCAAACCGATCTGGCCCGAGAGTGGCGACCTGTACCACGATCTTGTGCGTGACGCCTCGGCAACCGAGCAGGCTATTCGCGTGGAGCAGCACGCTCGTTCGCTGGGCGCTGCCATTTGCGCCGACGCGAACGTGGCGGCCTTGGCCCGCACCCCGCTGCTGCTGACCATTCTGGCGCTCATCCATAACCAGGGCGCACGCCTGCCCGACCGCCGGGTTGACCTGTACCGGCTCTGCGTCGAAGCCCTGGCCGAAACCTGGAACCGCGCCCGCTCGCTCTCTGGTCGCCCGGTTGATCTCTACCTCGGCGACGAGCGGCTCGACGAGCGTTTTGTGGTCAACCTGCTCGGCCCGGTGGCCCTCTGGATCCACGGCGACCAACCCGGCGGCCTGGTTGACCAGGACGACCTGGAGGTGCGGATTGCGGCGACCCTCGCCCAGACCGACGGCCTGCCGCGTGGGCGCGCCCGGCGTCTGGCCCAGGACTTTATCGACCTGATGCGCCGCGACACCGGCCTGCTCCAAGAGCGCGGATACCGCCGCTTCGGATTTCTGCACCTTACGTTTGAAGAGTACTTGGCGGCGCGTGGCCTGCTCGAATCCGTCACCGTCGATAATCCCGACACCTTTTTCCACCGTTATAGCAGCTTGCCGCGCTGGCACGAAGTCCTCCGCCTCGCCATCACCGCAGCTCCGCAGCGCGAGGCCCAGCGACTCCTGCTGCACCTGCTCGACGCGCCCGCGCCCCGCGACCGCGCCATCATCCTGGCGGGCGAGTGTCTGCGCGATATTGGTCACAACGGGGCCACCCAGCGCGCCTGGGACGCGGTGATCCAGGCGCTGCTGGCCCTCACCGCCGACCCGACGGCCAGCCTTGACGGCAGAATCTCCGCCGGGACGATCCTTGGTCATCTGGGCGACCCGCGCCGGATCGACCCAAGCAGCGGTGGGGCCATCGGCATCCAGCATGGCGTAGCCCCGTACTGGTGCCCAATCGCGCCGGGGCCGTTCTGGTGCGGCGATGAGGGTGCCGCACGCCGCACCCGCGCCGGTAGTCTGCGCTGGGTTGAACTGGCACAAAGCTTCCTGATTGCGCGTTTTCCGGTGACGAACGCCGAGTTTGGCGACTTTGTCGCGGCGGGAGGCTACAACGAGCGGCGCTGGTGGAGCGAGGCCGGTTGGCCCTCCCCAAACAGTCGCCCCACTCACGGGGGGACGGCTGAACACGGAGGGCTATCCCAGCCGGTTGTCGGGGTTTCGTGGTACGAGGCCAGCGCCTACTGCGCCTGGCGTAGCGCGGTTGGCCGACGGGCGGGCTGGCTCAGTACGAAGGAGTGCCTGCGACTGCCCACGGCCATCGAGTGGGAGCGGGCGGCCCGCCACACCGACCGGCGGCGCTACCCGTGGGGCGACCAACCGCCCACCAATGCCCGCGCCGCCTTCGGGATCGCGGCCCCCGTGCCCATCGGCGCATTCCCAAGTGGCGCGGCCACCTGCGGCGCACAGGATCTCTCCGGCAATATCTGGGAGTGGACAGCAAGCCTCGCCGAGAGTTCC
>CAIWXH010000218.1 GCA_903916565.1 uncultured Oscillochloris sp.
CCGACGATCACCACTGTCGCGAACCAGAGCGTCCAAATCAATACGGCGACGGCTGCCTTAGCCGTGACTATCGGCGATGACATCATCCCGGCGACCAGCCTGACGTTGAGTGCGGCGAGTTCAAACCTAGCCCTAGTGCCGGTGACGAATATCGCCATCGGCGGCAGCGGGGCCAGCCGCACCGTCACGATTACCCCAACCGCTAATCTGACCGGCACCGCCGCGATTACGCTCACGGTGAGCGACGGCGGGCTGAGTGCCAGCACTAGCTTCACCCTGAGCGTGGTGGATACGATGCCGCCGCTGTTCACGAGCGCGGCACCCCCGGCGGGGCTATATGGCCAAGCCTACAGCCACAGCTTCACGGCCAGTGGCACGCCAGCGCCGAGCTTCGCCCTGACTGCGGGAAGCTTGCCGCCCGGTCTAACGCTGACCGCCGCCGGTCTGTTGAGTGGCGTGCCGACGGCCACTGGCAGCTTCCCGATCACGCTCAGCGCCGCCAATGGGATCGTGCCCGACGCCAGCGCCAGCTATACCCTGGTGATCAGCCCGGTGCCGCTCACCGTCACTGCCGACAACCAAAGTCGGCCTTTCGGCGCACCCAACCCAGGGTTGAGCTTTAGCGCCATCGGCTTTGTGCTGGGCGACACGGCAACCAACGCGCTGAGCGGCACCCTGGCGACGACGGCCACCGCCGATAGTCCCGCTGGCAGTTACGCGATCACCCAGGGCAGCCTGAGCGCCACAAACTACACCCTGAGCTACAGCCCTGGCACCCTGACGATTAGCGCGACCGGAACAAACCCCTGCGCGGGTAGTGTGCTTCGCACCTTGCTCAGCGCCACCACGCCAGTGATTGAACTGGACGGCACCTGCCGGTACCAGTTCACCGAGACGACGGGCAGCAACGGCCACCTGCTGAACCTCATCGCACGCAGCAACCAGACGATCAATGGCAACGGTGCGGTGATCGAGGGCAGTGGCGGCGTTGGCCTCCTGACGATCATTGACAGCACGAATGTAACGATCCGGCAACTGACCCTGAGCGGCGGGCAGGCCGCAGGGGCGAGTAATACCCTGGCCGGACGTGGCGGCGGCCTGCTCCTCTACAACAGCAGCGTGACCCTTGACGGGGTGCGGCTGAACGCCAATCGCGCCGTCATGGGTGGCGGCCTCGCCACCATCGGTGGCACGACGACGGTGCGGAACAGCGTCTTTGCCGCCAATCAGGCCAGCGAGAGCGGCGCGGCGATCTTTGCCCAGGGGCCGCTCAGTGTGCGCTACAGCACCTTCGCCGACGCGCTGCCCAACCCCGGCGCGGCGATTTTTGCCTGGGACAGTCTGAGTGTCGAGGCCAGCATCATCGCCAATCACGCCGTGGGTCTTGCCGCCGCCGGTGGTGCTAGCAAGCCAGCCAGCGAGGAAGACAATCTCTTTGCCCAGGTCGCCCAGCGCTCGCGCACCTACAATCCCGGCACCCAACTCAGCCTCGGCCAGCGGAGCCTCAGCGCCGACTCGGCTGCCGCGCAGTTCGCCGACATGGGTGGCTCCGATTACCGACTACGCGCTGAGTCTCCGGCGCTTGACCGAACGGCGGCCCCATCTGGCCTCGTTGCGGTGGATGCGTACGGACGTGCCCGCCCCTTCGGCAATTCGCTTGCCGACCTGGGCGCCTACGAATTTCAGGAGGATCGCTCGGTCGAGGCACGCAAGCTGGTGCCGCGCTGGGCCGCCTCCGGCAGCCCATTCACCATCGAGCTTCTGGTCACCAATCACGGGCGCGCCCCCGTGGCGGGCCTGGAGATCCGCGACACCCTGCCCGCTGGCCTCAGTCTGGTCGGCACCCTGACGGCGGGCGGGCGTCAAGCGGGCGACACGCTGATCTGGCCGCTCGCCAGCATCCAGCCCAACGCGACCGTGAGCGTGAGCTATCAGGCGTCGGCCAGCGCAACGACGCAGAGCAACAGCTATGAGGTACGCCGGATCGCCGATGGGAGTGTGGCGGCGCGTAGTCCGGCGGTCGATGTAGAGATTAGCGCCGCGCTGGTGGCGAGTCTGCACAGCCCAAGCGGGCAGATCTTCGACCCCGCCAACGACGGCCTCGGCTTTGCAGCGTGGAATAACCGCACGCTCACCGATCCGCCAACCGCGCTGATGTACCAACTCTTCGGGTCAGGCGTGTGCGCGCGCGGGACGGGCGAAACGGCGACGACCTGCGTCCTCACGGCGCCCGCCACCCGCCAGAGCATGAGCCTCCTGCGCGTGATCAGCAGCGGGCGCGCCTTTGGCATGGCCGCCCTGAGCCTGCGACTCTTCCGTGGTGACCGCTTGGCCGACGGGCGCCAACTGCCGTCTGACTTCCAGCCCGGCACGCCCGCCACCGCCGCGCTGGTGCGCGATGTGCAGGTCGAGCAGCTCATCGATCTCTACCAGGCTGCGCGGATCAGTGCGGCGAGCCAGGCGAGTCTGGCTCGCGCCAGCGACGGGACGGTGAGCGACTTGCTGCGCGTGCTGCAAGCGCATGGGTTTGTCGGCGCAAGCGGCACCGACGCCTACACCCTGCATGTGCGCGAGCCGGGAGTCGGTGGGACGACGCTGCTGCCCTACGCCCTCATCCGGCGTGATGTGAGCATGTATTGGCTCTATGTCTACGACCCCGAGGCGCCGGGAGATCGGACGCGGGTGGTCACCCTCGACACCGCTGCCAACACCTGGGACTACAGCGGCGTGTACCGTGGCGACGCGACAAACGGAAGCATCGTGCTGCGCCGCGTGAGTGCTGACGTGGCCTTGCCCCGCACCTGCGCCTTCTGCGTCTCGCCCCAGCTTGTTGCGAATAGCTTGGCCCAGACCAGTGACAGCATGGCGTTTCTGTTGAACGGCCCCGGTGCCATCCTGATCAGTGACGCGGCTGGCCGCACGCTCGGTGTCGATGGGCAGGGCACCGTCACCGTCAATACCATCCCCGGCGCTTCGGTTGACCAAATTGACCCAGGGCCGGACATCACGCTGCCACCCGTCCTCTATGTACCGGCGGGCAGCGTCTACCGTGTCGTCATCACCGCGACCGCGCCAACGACGACCACGGGCCTCGTGCTGAGCGTCACGGCACCGGGTATGATCGCCGAGCTGGAAAACCTGCCGCTGAGCGGGACAGGCGACAGTTTGGCGCTGTCCGTTGATGCCGCCGCACGGACAATCCGCTTCAGCGCGGGCGCCGCCACCCGCAGCGCGCAGAAGCTCACCCTAGCCCTTGAGACCCCAGACGGCACGAGCTACAGCTTCACCACAAGCGGATCGGTGCTACCGCCGGGGACAACGCTGGGCCTCGCCTTTGATGTGACCACGAAGCAACTGTCCCTTCGTGACGACGCAGGGCAGAATCTGCGCTACGACCTCGTGCTGATGCGCGTCGAGCCGGGCGGCGTAACGCAGACCCTCCAGCGCAACAACCTGACCAGCGGGCTTGGGGCGGGGGCCACCCTCAACCTAGACGGTTGGACGGGCCAAGCCTGGCCGCAGACGAGCCTCATTCCTAAGCGAATGTTTCTAGCGTGCATTATGCGTTAGGCATGTTTCAGAATCGGCCATTCTCGCTTGACCGTTCGTAGTTTGGGCTTTAGCCCATTGCAATGGGCTATACGCGGCTGAAGCCGCTCCTACGAACCACGCAGACGGTAAAGCTCGTTTGAAACATGCCTTAGTGAACGTAGAGGAGAACCGTGGTATGACCGAGGACCAACCGGCTGTAGAGATGAGCACCGAGACGATTGTCGCCCTGCTCACCAATAGTCTCATCGCTATCGTCATCGGCGCGCTAGGCTTTTTTGTCTCAGCGTTCCTGGCCCGCATCGTCTTCAAAATCGTCCGCCGCTTCGCCGAGCCGACCGTTGCCAGCTTTATCAGCACCATCGTGCGGGTGGGGTTGCTGGTCTTCACCCTCAAGCTGATCGTTGACCAGACCGGGGCTGCCGGTATTCTGGTGATTTTGGTAACGGCGTTCACGGGAGCCTTCGCCCTTGGCTCCGAGCGCATTGCCGGCGATCTCGTGGCTGGCATCAACCTCTTCTTCCTCCGCTTCTACCGTGTGGGCGACATGGTGACGATCAGCGAATTCCAGGGTCGCATCACGGCGATCTCGCTCACCCACACCTCGTTGGACAACGGTGAGCGTGATCAGATCGTCATTCCCAACTCAGAGATCTTCAGCCAGACGATTATCAACCACACGTCCATTCCTGGTGGCGTCCTGCGGGCCACGGTGCCAATCATCGGCACCCACGACCGTGAAGTGATGGTGGCACGGCTTTTGGCGGCGGCGCAGAGCTTTGACCCCCAGTTGCGCGGCCCGCAAGATCAGCCGTCAGTTGTCCTCGATGAAGTCAGTTTCAACGAGAACGAGTCGATCATGAGTAGCTACATCGTCTCGATCTACACCCCCGACTATCTCCATGCCATCAAATCAAAGCTCCTCCTCCACATCATGCGTACCTTAGATCTGGAAGAGCTAGAGTCAGCGGAGACCGCCGAGCCGCAGGCATGAGGGTGGCGCCCACCTCGCCGATACATTCAGGGTAGGCTTTTGCAGAAGAGGCACGATGCCACCACGAACTTCGCCGCCCAAAGCGCGGCCCCGTGTCCGTCAGCGCCCCGCACGAAAATCCTTTCGGATGTTCACTGCCAGCGCGATCACCGTGGTGAGCATCGCCACCGGCGGCTTTGGCGTCGCGCCGAACTGGGCGATCTCCCAGCAGTTGCGCCAGAGTCTCGCCAGTATCGCGGGGGCAATGCTGATCAATACGGACGGCATGAATCAACTCTTGGCTGAAAATCATCTACCCGTCATGCCGCCCCCCCAACCGCTTGCCGAAGCGTTCCTCGGCAAGCCAGCGGTCAATGCTGATGGGGCGGTTAAGCAAATTGCCAGCAGCATCAACACGGCGATCAATACCACGCTTAGCACGCTGTCCAGTTTGGGCCAGCCTCCGGGCGCACCGAACGTACCAGCGGCGCAAACGACCGCCGCCGCCCAAACGACCGCTGCGGCGCAAATGACTGCCGCCGCCCAAACGACCGCTGCGGCGCAAATGACCGCTGCGGCGCAAACGACCGCTGCGGCGCAAATGACCGCTGCGGCGCAAACGACCGCTGCGGCGCAAACGACCGCTGCGGCGCAAACGACCGCTGCGGCGCAAACGACCGCTGCGGCGCAAACGACCGCCGTGAAGCCCACTGCCGCCGTGAAGCCCACTGCCGCCGTGAAGCCCACTGCCGCCGTGAAGCCCACTGCCGCCGTGAAGCCCACTGCCGTCGTGAAGCCCACTGCCGCGCCTACCGCCGAACCCACCGCCGTGCCCATTGCCGAACCCACTGCCGAACCCACTGCCGTGCCCACCGCCGTGCCCACCGCCGAACCCACCGCCGAACCCACCGTGGCATCGTCACCATCAGAGCCAGAGCCGCAGCCAATTGACGTGCCACCGCCCACCGCCGTGCCACCGCCCACCGCCGTGCCACCGCCCACCGCTGTGCCACCGCCCACCGCTGTGCCACCGCCCACCGCCGTGCCACCGCCCGTGCCCACCGCTGTGCCACCGCCCACCGCTGTGCCACCGCCCGCGCCCACGAGTGAACCGACAAACCCGCCGGAGAACTTTGCTACCGCGCCAGCAATCCCGCTGCCAACCTATACAACCCCGTAGCGTATAACCGGCACAAGCGCAAGCCTAGCCTCAATACTTTTCAAATAAGGACTGCTGCCGGTGGTGTTGTGTAGCGACGCCCCGGTGGGGCGTCGCTACGCAGCGCGGCGGGCCGGGGCGATTGCCTCGGCCCGCCGCGTGATGCGGGGCGCCAGCTACACCCCGGTAGACGCCTCGGCGGACGAAACTTCAACGACCGACCCCGGTGTGATCGTCAGCAACACCTGTTGAACGTGAGCCACGAGCGGGTGAAGAGTCATCAAGCGATTATCGCGGGCGACCAGAATAATAATGCTATAGCGCGTGGCGCTCAAATCTTGCTGGTAGCGCAAATTCTGGTCAGACGGAAGGAAGACATCAACGCAGCCATGCATCAGGCGGAGCAGTTCACCATTTTTCTTGCCCGACCAGCCGCGTTCCTGAACCGTCGTGACCTCGTGCCCGACGATACGATCCTTGAGCTTGCGCGGCAGACATTCATCAAGCAGGACGCGCATCGTTCATCTCCAGCACGAGCGCTTCCAGTCGGCCTAAGACCGTATCAACCTGGGTACGGCTGACCGAGGGGAAATCGTCGAGAAAGTCGGTAATCGTCTCGCCTGCCCGCACGTAATCAAGCAAATTTTTGACTGGAACCCGCGTGCCAGCAAAGACGGGGGTTCCACTCAAAATCTCCGAGGACTTGACAATCAGAATGGAAGGATTCTGAGTCATGCGCCACCTCCGCTACGATCTGCTTCAAGTCGCGCCGCACCGAAGTTAGGCGCGTCTGGCCCCAGCGCTTCCATCTCGTGTCGGAACGCCTCTAGCCGAACCCAGGTCGCAGCGGTCGCAGCGGGAAACGGCTGCGCGGCCAACACTTCGGCCAGCGCCCCAATCAGGCGGGCCTGCTCTTGCACCGTAAGCTGACGCGCCAACGTCAGCGTTTGCTCGAAGAGTGCGGTGGTCATCGCCAATCCTTTCTCGCGGCGGCGGTGGCGGTTGGCCCCGTGGCTTGGATTGTAGCACCCCATGGGCTGAGGCAACGTCACCCGCCGGGGGGCTGAAGCCCCGGCCCGCCGCGTGATTCGGTGCGCCAATGGTGCCGGGACAACTCCCGAGACCTGACAGGTGCCGCACCTGTCAGGTCTGGCCTACGGCCCCCGACCTGCGCCCCGACCATCCGCCCCATGCCGCCCCGATTCCGCCCATTTCGCCCCCGTTTGCCCCAAGCGTGTACTTTTTATGCACTTTTTGGGGCCGGATCGGCGGGTACGCGGGTGTATCGTAGGGCTAGGTTCCGCCGACGTGAAGGGAATCGTCATGTTCGCCAAGCCACGCTGGTTCGCCACGTTCCTGTTCGCCGCCTTGCTTATCGTCGGTCTCGCGTCCAGTCTCCACGCCGCCACCGTCGCCAATGCCCTCGACTTCGATGGGGTCAACGACTCCGTCACTATCACCGGGTTCGCCACGCTCACCAACGCCCCGCTGGGCGATAGCGCCCGCACGGTGGAGGCGTGGGTGAAGACGACCAGCACCACCGACACCAAGGTCTTTGCCTACGGCGGTGCGGCGCTATATCAGCGCTTTAGCCTGGGCATCAACAATGGCAGTATCGGCGTCGAGGCCAATGACAGTGAGGTGATCTGGACGAGTACCGTCAATGACGGGCTGTGGCATCATCTCGCGGTGGTCTATCCCGGCAGCGGCGGGATCGCAGCCGCCAGCGTCTACGTGGATGGGGTGCTGCTGACCACGATGTCCACCAATTGGCACGGCAGCTTCGCGCTTGCGACAACCACGGGCGCGGCGTTTGTTGGCAGTCTCGGCGGCACGAGTGCGTACTTTCCCGGCAGTGTTGACGAGCTGCGGGTCTGGAATGTGGCCCGCACGCAGGCCCAGATTGTCGCCGCGAAGGGTGCGGAGTTGACCGGCACGGAAGCCGGGTTGGTGGCCTACTACCCGTTTAACCAGGGCGTAGCTGGTGGGACGAATACCGCTGACAACGGCGGCGGGATGTCCAACGACACGAACAGTAACCCGAAGCTCACCAATGTCACCTTCCGCAGCAACAGTGCCGGCTACGGCGGCGGGATGTACAACAACAAAAGCTACTCGACGCTCACCAATGTCACCATCAGCGGCAATAGGGCTGCCGTCGGCGGCGGTGGCGGTGGAGTGTACAACGTCAAGGGGACGATCACGCTCATCAACAGTCTCGTGGATGGGAATACCGCCCGCACGAACACGTCCAGCCACCAGACCTACGGCACCGTGACGGCCACGACCAGTTGGCTCAGTCCGAATGACACCAGTGCCGCACAGGTGAAGCTGGATGCCAATGGGAAGCCCACCGCCCCCACCGGGCTGCAAATCGGCACCACCTGCCCCGCCACCGACCTCGTGGGCACAAAGCGCGGAACCACCTGCACCGTCGGTGCCTACGAGTTCACCGGCAAGCTCGCGAGCAGTACGAAGGCCGCCGCGCTCCAAGCGGCAGCGACCCTCGCCAGCGAGAATTTGACATGGGACACGGCGGCGGGAACCGTCACCCTCGACCTGCCGACTGGCGCAATCACCCAGCCCACCTGGCTCTTCTACGACCCGGCGGTTGCGACCGCGCCCGCACTGACGCAGTTCAGCCTCAGCGCGGCGAGCGACGGCACCTTCCAGCCCTTGCCTGATTTCGCCTTCACCACACCCGTCACGCTCACCATTCCCACCACCGCCACCGAAGCGCTGGAACTGCGCCGCTACGATGCCGCATCCGGGGTGTGGACGACCGCAGGCATCACCGCAGCCGGACAGACGGCCACCAGCCTGAGTTTCACGCTCACCCAGATGGGCCAGTATGGGCTCTTCCCGGTGCCCACCAGCGTCTGGATCGAGACACAGGCCAGCTCGCCGGTTGGGTTGCAGGCCATCCCCGGCGGCACGCCCGTCACGTACACCCTCACCCTGCACAACGCCGGTCAGGCCAGCGCCAGCGGCGTGGTAGTCAGCGACACGCTGCCCCTAGGCGTCACCTTTGCCAATTGGCTC
>CAIWXH010000219.1 GCA_903916565.1 uncultured Oscillochloris sp.
ACCGGCCCCACCCTTCTCCTCGGGCAGGTCGGTGATCAGGGCCTCGGTGGTCAGGATCATGCCCGCAATCGAAACCGCGTTCTGCACGGCGCTGCGCGTGACCTTCACCGGGTCAATGATGCCCTGCTCAATCATGCTGCCGTACTCGCCGGTCAGCACGTTGTAGCCCAGCGTGGGGTCGTTCCGCTCCTGCTGGTAGCGGCGCACGTTAGCGATGATGACCGAGCCTTCCTCGCCAGCGTTGCGGGCCAGAATGCGGAGCGGCTCCTCAAGGGCGCGACGCAGGATGGCGATGCCAACCTTCTCGTCCTCGTGGGCGACCGTGACGTTGTCCAGAGAGCTGATGGCGTTGATCAGGCTGACGCCGCCGCCGGAGACAATGCCCTCCTCGACCGCCGCACGGGTGGCGCTGAGTGCATCCTCGACGCGGTGCTTCTTCTCTTTAAGCTCCGGCTCGGTGGCTGCGCCGACCTTGATCACGGCAACGCCGCCAGACAGCTTGGCCAGCCGCTCCTGCAACTTCTCGCGGTCGAAGTCGCTGGTGCTGGTCTCAATCTGGGCGCGAATCTGCTCGATGCGGGCGCGGATGGCGGTCTCGTCGCCCTTGCCCTCGACAATCGTGGTGTCGTCCTTGGTGGAAACCACCTTGCGGGCGCGACCCAGATCGTCAATCGTGGCGCTGTCGAGCTTGCGCCCGACTTCCTCGGAGATCACGGTGCCGCCGGTCAGGATGGCGATGTCTTGCAGCATGGCCTTGCGACGGTCGCCAAAGCCGGGGGCCTTGATCGCCAGCGCGTTGATCGTGCCGCGCAGCTTGTTCACCACCAGGGTGGCAATCGCCTCGCCGTCCACGTCCTCGGCGATGATTACGAGGTTCTTGGTAACCTGGAGCACCTTCTCAAGCACCGGCAGAATCTCTTGGATGCTGCTGATCTTCTTGTCGGTGATCAGGATGTAGGGATCCTCAAGCTCCGACTCTTGGCGCTCGACGCTGGTGACCATGTAGCCGGAGATGTAGCCACGGTCGAACTGCATGCCCTCGGTGTATTCCTTCTCGAAGGCGATACCCTTGGACTCTTCGACGGTGATCACGCCATCCTTACCGACCTTCTCCATCACTTCGGCGATCAGTTCGCCAATCTCGCTGTCGGCAGCCGAGTTGGTGGCGACGTGCGCGATGTCGGCGCGGTCGCGCACGGGGGTGGCGCTGGCGCGGATGGTGGCGACGAGGACTTCGGCGCCCTTGTCCAGACCACGCTTGAGCAGCATGGCGTTGGCGCCGGCGGCGACCACCTTCAGACCCTCGGTGACAATTGACTGGGCCAGCACCGTGGCGGTGGTGGTGCCGTCGCCGGCCACATCGTTGGTCTTGGTCGCAGCCTCTTTGAGGAGTTGGGCGCCCATGTTCTCAAAGGGATCTTTCAGCTCGATCTCTTTGGCGACGGTGACGCCGTCGTGGGTGACCGTGGGTGAGCCGAACTTCTTGTCGATGGCGACGTTGCGCCCACGGGGGCCGAGGGTGGTCTTGACCGCATCGGCGACGGCATCAACGCCACGCTTGAGGGCGCGACGGGCTTCTTCGTTGAAATAAAGCTGCTTGGCCATAGAGTATCTCCTAAAACAGACTTAAGCCTGGATAATGCCCAGGATATCCTTCTCCGACAAAATCAGGTACTCGACCTCGTCAACCTTGAACTCGGTGCCGCTGTACTTGGCGAACAGCACCTTGTCACCAGCGGTGACATTCATCGGGATGAGCTTGCCGGTATCGTCGCGACGGCCTTCACCGACGGCGAGGATCGTGCCCTCCTGGGGGCGCTCTTTGCTGGCGGTATCGGGCAGAAAGATGCCACCCTTGGTCTTTTCCTCACGCTCCGCCGGCTTGACCACGACGCGGTCGCCGAGGGGCCGAATCCGGAAATCGGACATAGCTAACCCTCCATAACACTACAAGACTACAGACGCTGTTGACGTGTGAAGCGGTTAGCACTCGCAGGTCGAGAGTGCTAACCGCCGTTATAGTACCGAAAGAGCGCTGGTTTGTCAAGCGCATTCTAGCACTCATGTCAAAAGAGTGCCAGCACCGGCAGCGTATTGCCCCGCCGCCCTATCGGCGGTACAATGGCACGATAATCTCCGATAGCGGGAGCGTATGGATGTTGACCTATGACGATCTGGTGAGCGGGCTGGAGGATGCCTGGCTGGCGGTGGGCCTGCACGAACACGCATTCATCGAGAGCATCATTCCAGCCACCCACGACCGAACCTGCAAAATCGAATTGTTCCCCGAGCATGACGAACCGCTCACCAGCGAAAATATGCCCCCGTTCCTTGAGCTGAGCTTTAGCTGGTCGCCCGTCCACCAGCTCCTCGCCGAGGGCCGTGAGCTGCCGTTGGAGCCACTGGATCTGACCTGGACGTACACAGCGACGCTCAACGGCCAAGGTGAGCGCAACGACATCGAGCTGGTACGGATGTTTCAGCGTGCGGTTCAAAATGCCTTCCAGCGCTACTATCCCGCCGAGGCTGCGGAAATGGAGCCGGTTGCCGTCGAGGTGCGCCGCGTCTATATGCCGGGGAGCCAGCGCCTTCAGCTCGACTACATCCAGCTCGTCAGCAGCACGATCTCCGACATCTTCGAGCAATGGTCTGACCGCGATCTTCAGGGTCTCCGCAGCCTGCTGCGAACTGAACTCCAGCTCGCCAACGCGATCATCAACAATCTGGCCGATGCGTTTACCCCCAAAGGCCGTGGCGGCTATAAGACGGTGGACGCGGCGTAAGCCC
>CAIWXH010000220.1 GCA_903916565.1 uncultured Oscillochloris sp.
TAGGAATACGTTATACTGGTAGACAAGGTTCGTAGCAGTTTTACCGTTTTGGTGCTTGCATCGCTTGCTGATGCGCTCGACCTGAAACCTGAAACCTAGCACCTGAAACCTTGTTTTTGACCTTCAGCGAACTGCGTCGGCAAATCGTGGCCGAGCTAGTCTCGACCCAGGGAGATAAACCAATGACGAAGCGGATCCTGGTCGTTGATGACGACCCGAACATCAGGCGGCTCGTCAGTCTGGCCCTCACAGACGACTCTCCCTACATTGTCAACGCGGTGTCGTCTGCCGAGGCAGCGCTCCTCCACATCTCGCGCCAGCCGGTAGACCTGCTCTTCACTGATATTCGTATGCCTGGAATGAATGGTCTTGACTTGGTACAACGGGTGCGTGAGCTTGACCCAAAGACCGCCGTGATTGTCTTTACGGTCAGCCCGCAGGACCTGACACCCGAGCGGGCGGCGGAACTCAAGATCGACTGCCTGCTTGAGAAGCCCGTCTCACATGATCGGATGCGGCTGGCGGTTGACCTTTTGCTCGACCCGATCAAGCTGCTGCCGCGACCATCGCAGCGGGCGGAACCTGCCGCGCCGCCGCCCGCCCCAACGCCCGTGCCGCCAACCGGCACGGGTGTACCCACTGGCCCACTGGGGCAACGGCTCACCGCCCTACGCATAAAAAAGCAGACGAGTACCCTGCCCATGCCCACGGTACACCATGGCGCGCCCGTCGCCGTCCATCTGACGCCGCGCAGCCCCGGCCTGGATGGGCGGAGCTACTCTGAACAGCAGATCGAAGCGATGCGCCAAGCGCTCAAAGAACTGGTCCTCGAACCCGATGTCCACTGCGCCGTCTTGGCCGACATCAGCGGCATCGTCCTGACCCACTGGAGCCGCCAGCGCGATATTAATGTGACGGTCGTGGCGGCCCTGGCGGCGGGCAACACGTTGGCAATGGCGGAGATCGGGCGCAACCTGGGGCAACGCCAGCCCGGTCATCTGGTCATTCACGAGGGCCAAGACCAGAGCATTATCATGGCGACGATGGAGGATCTGCTGCTGCTAATCGCCATCGGCCCCAGCGCCTCGCTCGGCTGGGCGCGCATCACCACCCTGCGGGCCTGCGAAGACGTGCTGCGGATCACCCGTGGCGAGAGTTAAGACCAGCAACCTCATGGCTGGGCAGAGCATTCAGGGCGCATAGCGCTTACGGAGTCCGTACGGTTCCCAATTGGGGCCTGCGGCGCACACAACAACACTTTTCAGTGTATGATGGAGGGAGCCGCCACCATCAGCCTGAACGGTGTTGTTGTGTGTAGTGCCTTTACGCTTGTGGCCTCTGACACGCCAGGTGTGATTGAAAAGAGACGCGGTAAGGGAGGGTTGACAACATAGAACATAGGTGCTATAATAGACTTAAGACGACCCATATAGGTGGCAAGCAACAGCGCAACAGGCTCAAGGCTGGAAAGGTTGATGCAGATGTACAAGAAAGAGATCGTCTACGACCCCAAAACGCACGATTTCGCTATGTACCTCGACGGTGAACTTGTTGGGTTCGCACGAACCTACCAGGAGGCCGAGCAGACCCTTGATGAACTGGTCTACGAGTTGCTCCACGGACACTATTTTCAGGATGCCGCCTAGCGGATCGTAGCGCCGTGACTGGCTCTAGCCACGGGGTTGCGATTGTCCAGTATAATCGGGGCATTGGTCTATGAGGGCCAGCCTCAACCCTAACCCACTGTGAGGTTGCTATGTCAGAGCAGCGCTGGTGGCAGCGCGCCATCGCAGCGATCAACCGCGAGTATGATCGCCGCATCCGCAAATCAAGCCTCGTTACCGTGTATGGGGCCACGCACCACGGACACGATGACGCCGAACACGACGACAGCGAGGCCGCTGCGATTGTCAACGTGCCTAAGGGAACTCGCGTTGGTCGCTCTGCGTCCCCCGAGCCGACCATTGGCGACCACGTCCACCCCGAATAGCCCGCTTTTGCACAGCACGCTTATCGCGTAGGGCATCGACCGACTTGTCGGTAGCCTTGGGTTTGTGGTATACTCCTTTTGCTTATAAACAAAAAACTGTCACAATGAACTCTGTTGCTTCACGCCAACGTTCGCCACAGCCATCGACGGAAAGCGCTCGATAAAACGCTTAGCTGAATATATGCAAAAGGCTGGAATACCGCTTACTTGTGCCGTGCAGTAGGCATAGAATTCGGAATCAACCCACCCTACCCGGAGCAGCATGTGAGTGTACAATTAGACAAAACCGCCGCGCAATCGCACGCAGACGCTGATCACAGCGGCATACGCCACCCGGAGCGCATGATCGGTCTGTACTGGCTCATCTCAATCGCTGTCGGTATGTTCGTCCTACGGGATTGGCTGACGACATGGAATCTGTCCGCCGCGCTGAATCGCCCCTGGTTGCTCATTTACCTGTGCGCCTCCCTCATTTTAAGCCAGAGTCTCTACATCCTCGTCGCCCGTCACGGTGAGCGCACCATCCACTGGGGTGCCCTGATTATCTTCGCACTTGGCAACGGCTTTGCCGAAACCCTCGCCTTCGCGACGGTCTACAAGGTTGGTAGCCTGATCGGCTCGGCGCTAATTAGCCTCTTCGCCCCAGGCTTTGCAGCCGCAGCTGGATTCATTGTCGGGGTGATCTTCTTTTCGATCTACGGCGGGCTGATCCACGGCCTGTTCTGGATGCGTATGCTGCCGCCGCACTTCGACGACGACCCGCGCTCGCAGTCGATCCGCAAACTACGCCCCATCGCCGAAGTCGTCCTCGTGGTCGGCTGGTGCCTGTGCTTGGCGAGCAATCCCCCCGACCTCTGGACCGTGATTTTCTTCCATACGCTGGTCGATGTTGGCCTGATGATCCTTGTGCGCCCGCCGATCTTCGGTGCCCAGAGCGCTGAGCGGCAGCCAATCTCTAGCTGATGCTTGCCTTGGACAGCAATGGCGTTAGGGAATGCCCACGGGTCCGTCTTAGTTCATTGTGAAAAGAAAAACTGTTAATGGCTTATAACTATTGACAACTGCCCTTGACATGGGCCATGTGCGGGCGTTATACTCCTCACACAGAACGGTCGGATTGTGCTAGAGACAGCGCGGTATCACCGTATATGGGCGATCAGCACTCGTACACTACTTGAGCATCATACAAGTTGTTGCTGTGCCTAAGCAGCCCCTTGAGACATATTGCTACGTCGGGTTCATGGTTAAAAAGGCGCGTACAGGGCGATTATGGGCGGTAGTCGTACTTGTCTGTATCGTCCCCCTACTCACAGGCTGTATGGAGGCACTCCAGACAGGACAACATGTCAATGTCTCGCCACCATCGGTCGGTCCATCGCCTACGCTGGTTGCTACTGCACTCCGACCGACGATAGGCCAGATGAGTCCGGCGTTGCCGGATAGCCTCGCGTCCGATCCTGCCACAGCTGCACCCACTCAAGAACCTACTCAGGCGCTCACGCCAACAAGCATAGCGTCCACCTCGACGGCGACCACACACGTTGAGCCGCTTCCACCTCTGGCTTTGTTCACACCGACGCCCTTCACGAATGAGGGGCGCTGGCGCGGACAGCAGATTGGTCGGCATGCCTTTGAGACGTTGCGGCACTATAGTACAGCCAGTAGTGAGTTGTGGTGGTACGATCCGATCAATCAGCAGAGTGTGATTCTTGGTCGGATTACGGGTGAATTCTCGGCCCAGGCCGAGTTTACGCTGCGCGGCCAAGGCGTCCCGGCGCTTGAGGTGCCTTATCAGGTCAATCTGAGCTATGGACTGACGGCACTCTCGCCTGCATTGTTCGATCGGATTATGGCCGCTGGCTACAGTGAGTGGATAGAAACATACGTGTTTTCAACGCCGGGTGTAAACCGGCGCTAGGCAGAATAGCGGATTGCTCCATCCCGTGCTCTATCTCAGCTTACCCCCACACGTCACGACAGCGCCTCGGACTCTGCGGTCTGGGGTGCTGCCGTGACGCTTTTATGGTTGTATTGATGCTTGCGCCCAAAGAACAGATGTGTTATTATAAATCCGGCTGAGTATCCATAGGTGTCCAGCCTCAAGAGTAAGGATACGGCTGTGAGTAGTAGATACCTCGACATGGTGCGTGGCCAACAGCGGCGGCGTGGTGGTGACTGGCAATTCACCGCTAAGTCGCTCCTTGCGCTCCTTGCCGTGATCGCCATGATTGGCTCGGCAGTCTACTGGTGGGGCGTACAGAGCCAACTCACGGCGAACTGGGTCGTTGCCGGGGCTTTCACGGCGATTCTGGTTCTGGCTCCACCCAGCCTGACCTCGTTTCTCATTCCCTGGTCGCCGGGTGGGATGCTGCTTCAGAAGATCAACGCCCGCACCTGGGGCTACACGGTGGTGATTGGCGCGGCCCTCTATCTGCTGTACTACTCATTTGAGATCCAGTACAGTTGGTGGGCCTCACAGCCCGCCGTCGCCTCGACCGGCCTGATTCTTCAGCAGGTCATCATTGGCATTATCGGCTTCATCATCATTCCTGCCTTGCTCTGGACACCTGTTACCAGCGAGGAACTAGTCGAGCAGGTGCGCCAAGCGCACTTGGTGCGCCGCTACGAACTCCAGACTCAGGCCGACATCGCCATTCTCCGCGCCACGCTCTTGCGCGCGCAAGAGAAAGCCCTTATCGGTTTCGCCAACCTTACGGTTCAAGAAAAAGAGGAGCTTGCGAGCGTCATGCGCGGCCTGGTCAAGGGTATTGACCAGACGCTCCGTGATGTCGGCGAGAGTGTAAAGACGGTCAGTGGTGCCGCTGTACCTTTCTCAAGCCTCGACGACAACGATGACATTCGTGGCTACCTCGACTATATTAGCGAGAGCCTGACCGACAATGCACTGCTGCCACGGCGCACCGGCCAGACCGAGCGCCTCCCCGCCCAACAAGCTTACGGCACCGGCCAGCCATACGCCGAAGAATATTATGATGAGGCCCCCCCGGATGATCGGCGCCCACGTCTGGGCTCTGGGCGTCGCTAACCATCAGCCGACTGAATTCGGATCAACACGATGCAAGGCTATCGCTTCAGCACCAATCGTCGCCTCCCCGAGCGCGATATGCTTGATCTGGCTGACACGCTGGCCCTTCAGATTCACCAGACCCTTGGCCCACGAGTTTATGTATTGCCCCGCTCCGATGTGGCCGAGCTCATCACGCCCTATATCGATGACCTTGTCTCTGAAGATCAGCACGACCTTTCGTGGCTGGTGTGGCACCTCTTTCAAGATGCTTCTGAGATGGCCCGACTCGCTGCGTAGGGGAGTCCGTTAGCCCTCAGCGTGGATGCGATCTGAGCGCGAGACGGAGCGACACTGTGGACGAGCCCGCACGCATCGGAATCTACGGGGGCAGTTTCGACCCAATTCACTACGGCCATCTTGCCATTGCTGAGGAAGCCCGCACGACTCTCGCGCTCACCAGTGTAGCTTTTGTCCCTGCCGCACACCAACCCCTGAAAGGCCAGTCCCAGAGTGCGCCAGAGCATCGCTTAGCCATGGTTCGCCTCGCCTGTGCTGATCACCCGGCCTTCATTCCCGACGATCTTGAGCTACGCCGCCCCCCACCCTCGTATACGATCAACACCATTGAGTCCTACCACGACCGCTATGGCACTAACGCCGAGCTGTGGTTCATCATTGGCGCCGACGCCGCTCGTGATCTGCCCCGCTGGCACCGCGTCGCCGATCTCGTCAGCCTTGTGCGCCTCGTCATCGTTGGACGCCCCGGCTACAGTGTGGATCTGCCTGCCCTCGCGGCGACCATCCCCGCGCTTGTCGGTCGCTGCGTGCTCATCAATGGCCCGCGCCTCGATGTCTCTAGCAGCGAGTTGCGCCGCCGCCTTGCTGCCGATTGCCCGGTGCGCTATCAGATGCCCGAGCCGGTGCGCCTGTATATTGCCGAGCACGACCTCTATACAAAGCAATGAGTGACAACCCCGATGCGCTCATGGCCGCCACTGCTGCTGCGTGGGGACTACCGCTTGACCCCGCACAACTGGCGCAGTTTCGGCGCTATGCCGACGAACTGGCCGCATGGAATGCCCACACCAACCTCACGGCGATTACTGACCGTGAAGGGGTCTACGTTCGCCACTTCCTCGACTCGCTGGCCTTGGCCCGCCACTGGGGCGAGGCACCCGACACGCTGCTCGATATCGGCTCCGGCGCTGGATTCCCCGGCCTGCCGCTCAAGCTGCTCCGGCCTACCCTTGCGCTGACCATGGTCGACTCGGTTGGCAAGAAGACGGCCTTCCTGGCGCATCTGACCGCGCAGCTTGGCCTCACCGGCGTACGTGTGATCACTGGTCGCGTTGAAGCGCTGGGCCGTGACCTGCGCGAGCGTGAGCAGTACGCGGTGGTAACGGCCCGCGCCGTGGCTGACCTGCGGGTACTGGTCGAGTATGGGCTGCCGCTGGTGCGGGTTGGCGGGCGGTTGCTCGCCCCTAAAGGTGCCGCCGCCCACGAGGAGGCCACCGCCGCCGCACGCGCCATCAAGCTACTTGGCGGCGAGATACTTGGGGTCGAATTGATCGCATTGCCGGGGGTCGAGCCGCGCCATCTGGTGGTGATTGGCAAGGTCGCGCCCACCGATGGACGCTACCCGCGTCCGGTGGGGATGCCAACGCGCAAACCGTTGTGACCTTTTCGCGTACTTTGCGTATCTTGTTGTGGAACCTTTGGCCGCATGCTAGAATGACCACACTGAACGTGATCGCACCGCTGGTTCCACACAACGACGCCAGAGACCTGTATCTAAAGGAGTTAAGCATGGCTGGTATCCTGGGCCGCATCGGTGATCTCATTAGCGCAAATGTCAACGCGATGCTCGACGGTGCCGAAGACCCTGAGAAGATGGCGAATGAGTACCTGCGTCAGCTTACCAATGAGGTGTACGAGGTGCGTACGGGCGTCGCAGCCGCAATGGCCGATGAGGCGAAGCTTGAGCAGCGCCGGATCGCTTCTTTCGGCGAGGTGAGCCAGTGGCAGAGTAAGGCCGAGGCTGCGCTCCGGGCTGGTGATGAGCAGCTTGCAAAGGCCGCCCTCGCCCGCAAGTTGCAGGCGCAGAAAATCGCCGAGCAATACCAGGCGCAGGAAACTGCCCAGGAGGAGCAGGTCAGCGCGATGCAGAATGCGCTGGTGCAGCTCGAAACCCGTATCGCCGAGGTGAAGGCGAAGAAAGAGCTGATCATCGCCAAGAAGAACCGGGCGCAAACCCAAGAGGCGCTCCAGCGCACGGCGCAGCATATGGGCAGTATCTCTGCGCTGGACAAGCTCGACCAGCTTGAGGAGCGGGTGGACGATAAGCTCGCCCGCGCCGACGCGATGCAGAAGCTCGAACAGGGTTCGCTTGAGGCGCGTTTTCAGGATCTTGAGAAGAAGACCGAGGTCGACTCTGAGCTTGCCGAGATGAAGCGAAAGCTGGGTATCGCATAGACAGCACGCCTCGTCAGACGAAGCATCAGCCAAAAGCCGGAGCAAGCGCTCCGGCTTTTGCTGTGAGTAGGCTATGTCGGCGGAAAGGCGCGGCAGGTTTTTGACCACGAAGCGCACGAAGCGCACGAAGGCCGAACCGCGTGCGGCTGCGCTCTGTGCCTGACGAGAATCACCGCGCAACCCGACAGGAACTTCCAGAAAGCTGTACTGGTCGACGGCGGCGGGGCGCAGCATGCTGCGCCCGTACGGTTCGCGTCGTGGATGCCCAGGATAAGTTGCGATAGCCGCACATTGACAGAGCGGGCTGAGGATTGTACCCTGTAGGCCAGATCTCCTCTGGCTACCTGAACGTTTGGCCGATACGATGGACTTTTCTCGCCTTTGGGCGCGGCTTAACCCCCTAACCTCGCCCTTCGCGATCCTTGATATTCTGATCGTCGCCGTACTGTTCTACTGGCTGCTCGGCGTCATCCGTGGCACCAGGGCGGTGCAACTGCTGCGCGGCGTCGGGATTGTCTTGGCCCTGGCGATTCTCGTCGGCACCGTGGCCGGTAATCAGCTCCAGACGCTGGCTTGGCTGCTCAGCACGATCATTACCCCTGCGCTGATTGTCGGCGTGCCGGTACTCTTTCAGCCCGAGCTGCGCCGCGCCCTTGAGACCCTGGGCCGCTCCAGCGAGTTGCTCAGTCGCCCGCTGACTGGCCTCAACCGCTCCGAGGTGCTTGAGACGATTACGACCATCTCGCGCTCGGCCCAGCAGCTTTCGCAGCAGGGCGTTGGGGCGCTGATTGTGCTTGAGCGGGCGACCCAACTGCAAGAGTACGCCGACCGTGGGGTTGCGCTCGATGCGCGGATCTCGACGCCGCTGCTGCTCAACATCTTCTACCCGAACTCGCCGCTGCACGATATGGCCGTGATCGTGCGCGGCAACCGCCTGCTGGCCGCCAATGTCGTGCTGCCGCTGAGCGAGGACGTGACTGGCCCGCGCCGGCTTGGCACGCGCCACCGGGCCGCCAAGGGCATCAGCGAGCAGACCGATGCGCTGGCTGTGGTGGTCTCGGAGGAGACCGGCTCGATCTCGCTGGTGCAGGACGGGCGGATGGCTGGCTATCTGACCGAGGCCCGCCTGCGGAGTATGCTTGCCAGCCTGTTGCGCGTGCCGCTGGACGCCGAGGGGAAGTGAGATCACGATGACATCGTTCCGCGCCTCGCTGCTGCGGATCACGCTAGCCCTGGGCCTCAGCTTTGCGATATGGGCCTTCGTCTCGTTCAGCCAAAACCCCGAGGAGACCGTCAACTTCCCCGAGATGCCGCTTGAGACGATTGGCCTGGGCGAGAGTCTGGTGATCGTTGACACCAACGGGCTGCCCAATCAGGCCCTGCCCGTGGTCAGCATCAGTCTCCGCACCGACCGCCAACAACTCACTGTGCTGCGCCCGGTTGATGTACGTGCCGTCGCCGACCTGACGGGATTGGGCGCGGGCGAGCATATGGTGCCGGTGAATGTGCAGCCGACCCGCAGCAATGTCTCGTTCCTGCTCGTCTCTGGTGGGGTCGAGCCGTCGGCGGTACCGATTCGGCTTGAGCAATTGAGTACCCAGCAGATGGCGGTCGAGGTTGCGGTGCAGGGCAACCTGCCGTTCAGCTTCGAGCGCGGCGAGCCGAAGGTCAGTCGGGCGGGCGCAGTGCTGACGACGGTGCAAGTGGCGGGGCCGCAGAGCCGGGTCGCACGGGTGAAGGTGGTGCGGGCGACGGCGAATATTGAGCAGTTGCGGGCGACGTACCTGGCGCCGCTGAGCCTGGAGGCGCTTGATGCGAGCGGGCAGAGCATCGAGGGCGTGCGGCTTGAGCCGAGTACGGTGACGGTGCAGATTCCGATCAACCCGGTCGTGGGCCTGAAGCTGGTGCCGGTGGCGCCAAAGATTATCGGCCTGCCCGCCGCTGGCTACGAGGTGCGCGGCGTGCTGGTCGAGCCGCCGCTGATCGCGCTGGCGGGCAGCTCTGGCCCACTCGACGCCGTGGACGTGCTGAGTACGGCTCCGTTCGACCTTGGCGGTGCCCACGAGAATCAGGCGCGCAATGTGGCGATCAGTTTCCCCGAGGGCACTTCGCCCCGCGAGGGCGAGCCGACGGTGGCCCGCGTGACCGTGCAGATCGCGCCGCTGTCGCTGCCCTTCCAGATCCAGCTACCGGCCCAGGCTGCGGTCACCGGCGTAGGCGCAGGGCTGTTCGTCGGCACCGGCCCACTGGTGGTGAGCTTCACCCTGGCGGGCACGAACGAGGCGCTAGCTGGTCTGGCCCAGATGCCCCTGCGCGCCACGGTCGATGTGAGCGGCATGGGGCCGGGCAGCTATACGCTGCCGGTGAGCGTCGAGTTGCCCAAGGGCGTCAGGCTCGTGGGCGATCCGCCCAGGCTTCAGGTGAGCCTGCACCTGCCGCCGCCCACCAGCGCGCCGGTGACGCCGACGGACATGCAGGGCACGGCGACGGCCACCCCGCCCGGCGAGGCGGTGTCGCCGACCACGCCAACGGCGGTGCCGACGGTCGGGTCGCTGGGCACGCCAACGACGGTGCCGCTGTCCACGCCAACGACGGTGCCGCTGTCCACGCCAACGGCTGTACCACTGGACACGCCGACGGCGGGGCTGTCAGGGCCACGTCAAACTCGCGCCACGTCCCCCGCCCGGTGGCTGAAGCCACGGGCTACGTCATGTCGGCGAAAAGGCGCAGTAGGTTTTCACGAAGCGCACGAAGCGCACGAAGGCCGAACCGCGTACGGCTGCGCTCCGTGCCTGACGAGAATCACCGTGCAACCCGACAGGAACTTCCAGCAAGCGGTACTAGTACACCGTCCGAGCTAATCTGACGGGTCGTACGGGCGCAGCATGCTGCGCCCCGACGTGCCGAACCACGCAAACAAGCTCGGACAGACTACTAGTACACGTCGCCGGAAGTTCGTTGCCAGTTTGAGACAAGGGGACAAGGAGACAAGGAGATCGCTACAGGCCGTCATCTCCCGGTTCCCTTCTCCCCTTGTCTCCTTGTCGCAACCCGAAGCGGACTTCCGAAAAGCGGTACTAGTACCTGCGAAGCCCGCTTCAGCAGGCTTCGGCGCACCGAGCCAAGCGCTTCAGCGCCCCGGCGGGCGACGTTGAGACCGTCCTACCGGGGGCGGAGTTTGACACGTACCTCATCGCGTGTTAGATTTGCGCCGAGCCATTGCGTCATCTATCACCCCTCGGCCGAACGGCATGCCGAAGGAGCATCATTTTGAGCGCACCCCTGGGAACTGTCGAGCGCCCGCTTCGCGTTGCCATTATCGGCGCCGGGCCGGCGGGTTTTTACGCCGCCGAGGCGCTGCTCAAACAGCAGAACCTGACCGTCCAGATTGATTTCTTTAACCGACTGCCGACGCCCTACGGGCTGGTGCGCGAAGGCGTCGCCCCCGACCATCAAGCGATTAAGTCGGTCACACGGGTCTATGAGCGGCTGGCCGCTGGCATAACAGTGCGCTATTTTGGCAATGTGACCTTCGGGCGCGATGTGCTGCTCGCGGATCTGAAGCATCGCTACGACCAGATTATCTACGCCGTCGGTGCCCAGTCCGACCGTAAGATGGGCATCCCCGGCGAGCAACTGACGGGCAGCATGCCCGCGACCGAGTTTGTGGGTTGGTACAACGGCCACCCCGACTGCCGCGACATCGACTTTGACCTCTCGCACGAGCGGATTGTCGTGGTCGGCAATGGCAATGTGGCGATGGATGTCGCCCGCATTCTACTGGAAGATCCCGCCAAGCTGGCGAAGACCGACATCGCCGACCACGCGCTCTCGGCCCTGCGTGAGAGCCAAGTGCGCGAAGTGGTGATGCTCGGACGCCGTGGCCCCGCCCAGGCCGCGTTCACGAACCCCGAGCTGAAGGAGTTTGGCGAGCTTGCCAATACCGATGTGGTCGTCGCTGCGGCTGATCTGGAGCTTGACCCGATCAGCGCGGCGAGCTTGGCCGACGATAAGACCGCCGCCCGCAATGTCGAGGTGCTGCGGGCCTACGCCGCCAAAGGCACCACCGACGCCCCCAGGCGCATCGTGATGCACTTCCTCTGCTCGCCCGTTGAGCTGATTGGTGCCGCTGGACACGTCACCGCCGTCAAGATTGAGCGCAATATGCTCGTCCATGCCCCCGGTGGCAGCCTGCGCCCAAAGGGCACCGGCACGTTCGAGACGCTGCCGTGTGGGATGGTGCTGCGCTCGGTGGGCTACCATGGCGTGCCGCTGCCAGATGTGCCCTTCAACAACGCGGTCGGCATCATCCCAAACAGCGGGGGCCGGGTCACGGTTCACGGTAGCGGCGAACTGGTGCTGGGCGAGTATGTGGTCGGCTGGGCGAAGCGCGGCCCTTCAGGCGTGATCGGCACCAACAAGCCCGATGCCGCCGCAACCGTCGCCGCGATGCTTGAGGATCTGCCCCGCCTGCCAGCGGCCACGGACGATAGCCCGATTGAGGATCTGCTGCACGAGCGCCAGATCGAGTATGTGACCTACGCGGGCTGGTGTGTGCTGAATGCCCACGAGGCCGCCCTTGGCGCCGCTCAGGGTCGCCCCCGTGTCAAGGTGGTTCGCATCCCGGAGATGCTGACGATCATCCGCAACGGCTTGGTGTAGTGCGTATTGTGATGCTTGCGCCCTTCGGCATCCGTCCGAAGGGCACGCTCCTTGCCCGTATGCTACCCCTGGCCCAGGCGCTCACGCGGCGCGGCCACACCGTCACGCTGGTGGCACCCGCCGTCCAGAACCCTGAAGCTGCTGGCACCCGTGTGGTCTACGGCGGCGTGCCGGTGATTCACGCCGCCTTGCCGCGTCTGGGTGGCCCCGCCGCCGTCGTTGAGCAGAGCGCCACGCTGCTGCGGCTTGCCATGGCCGAGCGGCCCGACCTGCTGCATCTGTTTAAGCCGAAGGGCTACGGCGGGCTGGCGGCGCTCGCCGCCCGTGTTGCGAGACCACGCCTACCACTTGTCGTTGACGCGGACGACTGGGAGGGCGCGGGCGGCTGGAATGAACTGCTCCCCTACCCCGCCTACGCCAAGGCGCTCTTCGCATGGCAAGAGCGCGACCTGCCGCGCCGCGCCGACGCGGTGACTGTCGCCAGCCGCACCTTGGAGAGTCTGGTCTGGGCGATGGGCGTCGATCCGCGCCGGGTGATCTATCTGCCGAATGGGGCTGAGCCGGACACGGGGACGGGGGGACGGGGGGACACGGGGACATGGGGACATGGTATCCGCCTCCCCTTGTCCTCCCCTCTCCCCCTCCCCTTGTCCTCCCCTCTCCCCCTCCCCCCCGTCACCATGCTGCTCTACACGCGCTTCTGGGAGCTGAATCTCGCCGAGTTGGCGGCGGCGCTGGTGGCGATCCACACAGCGCGACCGGCGGCGCGGCTGCTGGTGGTAGGCCGTGGGGAAAACGGGGAGGAGCGCGAGTTGCTGACCCTGGCCGACCGTGCCGGTTTCGCGCCGCTGTTGGACTACCGGGGCTGGCTGGAGCCAGCCGCGATCCCGGCGACCCTGGCGGCGGCCCGTATCGCCTTGGTGCCTGCCCGCGACACGCTGATCAATCGGGCGCGTTGCTCGGCCAAGCTGCTTGAGTTGATGGGCGCGGGGTTGGCGGTGATTGCGAGCGACGTGGGCGAGGCGCGCTCGTTCGTGCAGCCAGAGCGCTCGGGCTTGCTGGTGCCACCGGGCGACCCCGGCGCACTCGCCGCCGCCGCGATCCGCCTGCTCGACGATGCCGCGCTGCGCGAGCGGCTGGCGGCGGGGGCGGGCGCCGCCGCCGCCCGCTTTAGCTGGAATCACCTGGCCCCGCTGGCAGAGCAGGCGTATCAGGTCGCCATGGCTGCGGGGTGAGCGCCACCTTCACACCGCCAGCAGCGCATCGAGCTGACGCGGGTCAAGCGCGGCCTCGACGTGGTCGGCTAGGCGCTCGTAGGGGTCGGGGGGCGGCGGGCTGTCGGCACCGCGCCAGCCGA
>CAIWXH010000221.1 GCA_903916565.1 uncultured Oscillochloris sp.
GACCACCGAGGCGGCGTAGGAGCCGACGGTGGTGCTGGGCGTAGATGCTCCCAGCACCACCGTCACGCCGCCGACGGAAGGACAACGCTGCCTGCGTTGGACGTGGCACGCTTCGCATGGGTACAATGTGGGGAGGTTCAGCACAGACGAGACGGAGGTGCTATGACGACGATTACGCTTCCTGAGCAGATCGCGGTGCAGCTCCAGCGCCGCGCTACCGATGAGCGCCTTTCGGTGGAGGCGCTGGCGATTGCCTATATTACGCACGGGCTGACCCGACCAGCGCCGTCCTCGGTTTCTGCCAGTACTACGGAACTCACCAATGACCCGGAGTTGTTGGCGCTCGTGGCGCGGATTACGGCGCTGCCGCCGAACCCGGCCAGTATCATTCCGGCCAAGGGTGATCTCGCGGAGGTCTTACGGACGCTTGAGGCGGTAGATGATCCCGCGTACGACCTTGCGGTGGAGATCGCCGCGCTCGATGCGGCCGAGTTGGAATTACGTGCCCTGGATCGGGCCAACGACATTGCTGAGGGAAGAGGGTAACGTGTGTCGAACTACCTCCTCGACACCAACCACGCATCCCCGCTCGTGACGCTGCACCATCCGTTGCGGCAGCGCGTGTTGGCCGCCGTAGCCGCAGGCGACACCTTTGCCATCGCGGTCCCCGCGCTCACGGAGACGCTGTACGGTATCAGTACGACACCGAGGGGTATCTACAACCGCATAGTCTGGGCACAGCTTGCGCCGCAAATCATGGGCTACATCCCTGATGTCGCTGATGCGACCGATGCGGCGGATCTCCAGATTCGGCTGCGGAAACAAGGTCGCCAACTCGCAACCGTGGACGCCCTGATCGCCGTGACGGCCCTGCGCTACGATCTTATTCTGCTCACGACCGACAAGGATTTTTTGGCGGTGCCAAACCTGCGCTTGGAGAATTGGCGTGCGGATTGAGCGGTGACCGCCTCCCCCGCCGCCTCTTGCCTCGCCTTCCTTCGCCTGCTATGCTGGCCGCTGATCCGCCGTCTGATCATCGGGTGCCATGCTCACGACCATTGAACGTAGCATCCGCCGCCTGCGCGACGGCTACCGCACCCCTGCACGGCTTGGTGCGCGTGATTGATGAGTCCGGTGAGGATTATCTGTATCCAAGCGCACACGTTGTCCCGGTCGATCTCCCGCCACGTATTCAAGCGGCGATCTTGCACGCCGCATACGGGCCGCACCCCAATCACAGGAGCGACGCTGCACGCGATTGCACCCTTAGCGACGTGCGGCCTCGGCTGCCACATGGGCGGCAAACGTCGTCACCAAGGTGCGGAGACTCGTCAGCTCGTCCAGCTCCGTATACTGTCCGTCGGTGATGGCCGCACGGGGCGAGGCGATCACGCAGGCGGCAGTGTACAGTTGCTCTTGGGCTAGACGTTGACACAGCACGGCGTAGCGCTGGAGGTAGGATGCGCCCTGAAATGCCGCAAACACCGGGAAATGCGGTGAGGTGTCGCGCACCGTTCTCCGCGAGCCGGGGGCGTCCTCGACCAGCATCAGCCAGCCAAGAAACGGTCGTGGATGCGGCCCAAAGGCACCCTCTCGGTAGGCGGTCTGGAAATCGTGGGCGGAGCCAATCGCCTCTTCCGCCCGATTGTTGCTGTTATTGCCGAAGGACGGGCCGACCTGGCTCTTGAACTCGAGCGCTGCCACCAGCCGACCCTGGTCGAGTACCAGGACATCCCAGAGCTTGGTGGGTCGGAAGTAGCCAGGGAGGGTCACCAGCGCTCGGCTCTGATGCACCTCCGCGTGCGGCAGGCCATTGGCGCGCACCAGGTCGTGGATGAGGCTGATAAAGCCGTCCATGTGCTTCCCGGCAGTGACCGCCCCGCGCTCGCCGACGTTGGTCTTCCCGGCGTTGACCTGCGCCTGATGCGCCTTGGCGCGGGCCTCCCAGAAGGACTGGACGGCGCGGCGGGCCTTCGTCGCGTAGTCTGCCAGATCAAGGGCCATGGGGCGGCCCCATGCGCGTGTCAAGCGCCTTCTGCTCATCCGCTGATAGGCCGTAGAGGAGCGCCGTCGCTTGTCCACCCGCCGC
>CAIWXH010000222.1 GCA_903916565.1 uncultured Oscillochloris sp.
GCAGACGCTCGCCGCCGATGGCAGCTTTCTGGCGTCCACCCTCGCTCGGCTCAAGGCGGAAGACCGCTACATTCTGCAAGACATTGCGCGTGACCTGGGCGAGCTGGTCACTGGGATTACGGCCCTTGAGGTCGAAGCGGACGCGGCCCGGAATCGCTACGTCATGTACGTGACCACCCAGGATGGACGCACGTTCTCCTCGCGCATCCTCTCTGACGGCACGCTGCGCCTGCTTGCGCTGATGACGTTCAAGAACGACTCTGCGTATCGGGGCGTGCTTTGCTTTGAGGAGCCAGAGAACGGCGTCCACCCGGCCCGGATCCAGAACACCGTGCAACTCTTGCGCGAGCTCGCCACCACCTTTGATGACGACGATGCAGCGAGTCACCTGCCCCTGCGCCAAATGCTGGTCAACACCCACTCACCCGTGCTCGTGGCGGAGTATATCAAACAGAGCAAGCAGCAGGGGGGTGAGTCGGTACCTGGTCTCCTGTTTGCCTACACGGCCACGCGAGTGCACGGCAAATCGCCGGAGGGAAGCGTGCGTGTCACGCGCATGGCCCCAGTGACGCCAGACCGACAAACACGGCTCGATCTCCCGACGGATGCGGCAGAGCGCGTCTACACCTTCGGCCAAGTGGAGCGCTACTTACACACCGTAGACCCCAGCGAGACGCTTGAGTCATTGAAGCCAGGCAGCGTGTCATGAGGATGCTGGTGATGGCGCTGGCGGTAGAAGGGCCGTCAGATGAGCGCTTCTTCCAACCGCTCCTCCAACGCACGGCGGATGATCTGTTACGCCGACGCGGGATTGATACGACCGACGTTCTCGATCCGATTGTGAGCGGCTTTCCGCCTGACATCGCGACTCAGGCCGACGGCATCTTGTGGTTAGCGCAGGAGTTTCGGGGGTGCCAGGTGCTGGTAATCCACATGGACGCAGACGCGCCATCGGTTGAGCGGGCGATGCGCGAACGCTACACGCCTGGGATTCAGCGCGTGCAAACTGCGCGTGAAGCGGGAACGGATGTCTGTCGCCAGATCATCCCGCTGATACCGGTGCGTATGCTTGAGTCGTGGATGTTAGCCGATGGTCTGACCTTGTGCGAAGTGATTGGCACCGACGAGGACGCGCAGTCCCTTGGGCTGCCAGCGGTACCGCATCAGGTAGAGCATCTTCCCGAGCCAAAGCGCGTACTTGCCGATGCCGTGCGCCAAGCGATTGGCCCAAATCGGCGGCGTCAGCGACGCACGCAGAATCTCGCACAAATCCATGAGTCGCTGGGCCAACGGATCAGGCTCGATCAACTTCGCCTTGTCCCCTCCTTCGCCATCTTTGAGGCAGCGCTCGCCCGCGCATTCGTCGCGTTACGGCTTATCGAGCCGGAGGTGTAGAGCTGATGGCTCGTCAAAAAGGCCGCGTCGTGTCTGCAAAAAGTGTCGCTGCCGCGCACAACAGCATCTCAGAGCCAACACGATACGCGGGGCGGGCGCATTCGCGCCCTGAGTCATCCGTAAGATAGGGCCAGAGTCGGCGGCATTGTGACCATACGGCGCAACATCGTCAGACCATGACACACAGGAGGCCGCATGATCCCTTCCCTCGTCGGCATGACCGTCGCCCGCGCCATCCCTGACGCAACCCTCGCCGGACTGGCCTTCGGGAAATATGCGCTCCACGGCGGCGTGGTGCGCCACGCCATCGGCACCCCCGCCGCAGGCCAGATCGTCGCGCATCTGCTGCCAGCGGCAGGGGGCGCGGGGTCGCTCCTCACCGGGGCGGGCATCGTGACCGGCATCGCCTCAGTCGTAGGCGGCATTGGGGCGTTGGTCGGGGCTGGCTTCAGCATCGCCAACTTTGTGCAGAGCAAGAAGATCCTGAAGGCGGTGCAGCAGACGATGCAGGTGGCGGAGCTGAACCTCGCTGTGACCCAGGCTGGGTTTGCCGCCCTTGACCGGCGGCTGCTTGCGCTAGAAACCACGCTTCGCACGGTTGAAAAGACCGTGACGAACATCCAGCGCCTGCTGGAGAGTACGCAGCGGGCCGAGCTGTGTGCCGCGCTGGAGCAGTTGGAGAAGCTGCCGACCATTGGCGACGAGCGCGTGCGAATCGAGTTGCTGACCCACTCGGCGACGGTGCTTGGCAAGCTGCGTCATCTCTACCGCGACCAACTTCAGGGGCTCACCACA
>CAIWXH010000223.1 GCA_903916565.1 uncultured Oscillochloris sp.
CGGGCATGGTACCGATCAACATGAATATCGGGCTGCTCTTCTTCTTCGCGATCTCGTCAATCAGCGCGGTGGGCCTGATGATGGCGGGCTGGGCCTCAAATAATAAGTTCGCCCTGCTCGGGGCGATGCGCGCCGTGGCCCAAATGGTCAGCTACGAGATCCCCGCCGTGATTAGCCTGCTGGCGATTGTGATGATCACCGGCAGCCTCTCGGTGGTGAGCCTGATTGACTACCAGGGCGGCCTGTTCATCAGCAGCAGCGACGTGCCGGGCATCCCCGACCTGGGGCTGGGCTGGTTCATCTTTACGCCGGTGGGCCTGCTGGCCTTTTTCGCCTTTTTCATCGCCGCGCTGGCCGAAGGCGAGCGTACGCCCTTCGATATTCCTGAAGCGGACTCGGAGATTGTGGCGGGCTACATGACCGAGTACAGCGGCATGAAGTTCGGCCTCTTCTATCTGGCGCAGTACGTGCTGAACTTCCTGCTCTGCGCGATCACCGCCGTGATCTTCTTCGGGGGCTGGCAAGGGCCGGGGGTGAGTTGGCTTTACGCGCAGGGCATTACGCCGACGCACCTCGACGGCAATGGCCTCTTCAATGTGCTGGCGGGCGTGTTGGGCGTCTTCTACTTCCTGCTCAAAACCTACGCCTTCTTCTTTGTGATGGTCTGGATTCGCGGTGCCTACCCGCGTATGCGGATTGACCAACTGATGGACTTCGGCTGGAAGTTCCTCATTCCGCTGACGCTGGTCAATGTGCTGAGCGCGGCCATTTGGGTCGGGCTGACCCAGTGGGGCACCGCGCAGGGACTGGCCTTTGTCGAGGGCTGGGCACCGCTGCTGCGCTGGGGCGTCGCCTTTGTCGTCACCCTCGTGCTGAATGTAGTCGCGTACCTTGTGATGGCCCGCATCTACGCTGGCGCTCAGGGCCAGCGCAATAGGATTGATCTCGATGAGCTGCGCGAGAGCCTGGGCGGCGCCGCGAACCTGCGATCGGAAACATCATGGCGACCGTAGTCCAGATTGTCTTCGGGCTGATCGCGGCCCTGATTGTGGGCGCGGCGGTGATGGTGGTGACGGCGCGCAATGTCATCCACGCCGCCCTGTGGCTGATCGCCTCGTTCTTCGGCGTTGCGGCGCTTTACATGCTGCTTGAGGCCGAGTTCATCGCGGTGGTGCAGATTTTGGTCTATGTCGGCGCCATCGCGATCCTCATCCTGTTTGCGATTATGCTCACCCGCCAGGTGACCGGCGAGGGCGTGCGCCAACTGACGGAGCGCTGGTGGGTGAGCCTGCTGGTCGCGGTGAGTCTCTTCGCCGCTGTGCTGGTGCCGACGCTGCTCAATCACAAGGGCTGGAATTTGCCCGCGCTGCCCGCCACGGCCAACGCGACACCCGAGCTGCTGTCTGGCCCCGCCGAACTGGGGCGCGGCTTCGTCTACGAGTTTTTGCTCCAGTTCCAAGTGGCTGGCGTGCTGCTGACGGTGGCCCTGATTGGCGCCATCGTGATCGCTTTCGAGGAACGCTCGCGCCGCCGCCGCGTCCTTACGCTGGCTGAAGAGCACGCGCTGAATCAGGATGCGGCCCGTCGCCAGACTGCTGAGCCGGGGCTGAAGATTACCGCCGTAACCGACGGAGAGTAGAGAGCCATGACGCAAGCGATCCCCCTGGAGGCGGTGCTGGTGTTGGCCGCAGCCCTGTTCTGTATTGGCCTGTTCGGCGCACTCTCGCGGCGCAATATGGTCGGCGTGCTGATGGGCGTCGAGCTGATGCTCAACGCGGTGAACATCAACATGGTCGCGATTGGGCGCTACCTTGAGCCGTACCCATACGTGGCGGGGCAGACCTTCACCATCTTTATCATCACCGTGGCCGCCGCCGAAGCCGCTGTGGGCCTGGCGATGATTATTGCGATCTACCGCACCTGGCTGACCTCAAACGTTGACAGTGTTGACTCGCTGAAGGGGTGAGAATGGCATTTTTTCTGACATACGCCTGGCTCATCCCCGCGCTGCCGCTGCTGGGGTGCGCCCTGATCACGTTCACGCCGCTGCGGCGCAGCAAGCTCGCCAGCGGCTGGACGGCCATCGCCCTGATGCTGTGCGCGACGGTGCTGGCCGTCGGGTTGCTTGCCGCCACGGCCCAGGGCTTGGCCCTGCGCGATGGGCAGGTGGTGCCCCTGGCGGCAGCGGCAGGCCACGGCGAAGCCACCGCACCTGCGACGGGTGAAGGCCACGGCGAAGCCACTACGCCTGCGACGGGCGAAGGCCATGGCGAAGCGGCACCCGCCGAAGGTCACGGCACCTTCGCCTTCCCTGAGCCGAATGTCGTGCAGCGTTTCGCCTGGGCACCGATTGGCGAGAGCGTGTTTGCGATGGGCGTCTATATTGACACGCCCGTGGCGGCGATGCTGGCGATGGTGACGATCACCGCCACCTGCATCCACCTCTTTTCGCTGGGCTATATGGCGGCGAACCCGCGCCAGAGCCGCTTCTTCAGCTTTATCTCGCTCTTCACGGCGGCGATGCTGCTGATGACGATGGCCGACAATCTGCTGCTCTTCTTTATGGCCTGGGAGGTGATGGGCCTCTGCTCGTACCTGCTGATTGGCTTTCTGTTCGAGCGCCCACAGGCGTATCGGGCGGCGGTCAAAGCCTTTATCACCACGCGCATCGGCGACGTGCTGATGCTGCTGGGCCTGGTTTATCTCTACACGCAGGCCGGGAGCTTGGCTTTCGGCACCGGCGCAGGCGAGATCTTCAACCCGGAATTGCTCAAGCGCCTGGGCAGCGAGAGCGGCTTCTTTGGGGTGAGCCACGCGACCGGGATTGGCCTGCTGCTCTTCGCGGGCACCGTCGGCAAGTCGGCGCAGTTCCCGCTGCACGTCTGGCTGCCTGACGCGATGGAAGGGCCGACGCCCGTGTCGGCACTCATCCACGCCGCGACGATGGTTTCGGCGGGCGTGTTTCTGATCGCCCGCACCTTCCCGATCCTTCAAGCTGACAACGGCACCACGCTGGCGGCGGTCACGCTCATCGGCGCGTTCACGGCACTGTTTGCGGCGACCATCGCGGTGGCGCAGTACGACATCAAGCGCATCCTGGCCTACTCGACGCTCTCGCAGCTAGGCTTTATGGTCGCGGCCATCGGCCTTGGCGGCTGGGTGGCGGGCATGTTCCACCTGCTAACGCACGCCTTCTTCAAGGCGCTGCTCTTCCTTGGCTCTGGCTCGATCATCCACGGGATGGAGGCCACGCCGCAGATGAAGGCGCTGCACCATCAGGATGAGTACGCGGCCCAACAGACCGCGCAGGACATCCGCAATATGGGCGGCCTCCGCACGCGCATGCCGTGGACATTCTGGACGTACACGCTCGGCTACCTGGCCTTGGCGGGGATCGTGCCCTTCGCGGGCTTCTGGAGCAAGGACGAGATTCTGGCCCACGCCTTTGTCGGCGCAAACTGGGTCGTCTTTGGCGTGCTGACGCTCGCCGCCTTCCTCACCGCTTTCTACATGACGCGGCAGTGGCGGCTGGTCTTTTTTGGTGAATTTCGCGGCGGGCAGCCGGTGGTGTTTCAGAACCCCGAGCCGGCCCCGCGCACCGCCCACCACAGTCACGCCGACCACCACACGCACCACGACGACCATCACGACACCCACGGCCACGACGACCACCACAGCAACACTGGCCCCAACTGGCAGGAACACCCGTCAATGATCGCGGCCCTGGTGGTGCTGGCTTCGTTCGCCGTGACAGCGGGCTTTTTCAATCTGCCCTTCGCCATCCCCGGCGGCCACTGGCTGAGTAGTCTGTGGCGGCAAGAAGCGGCGCCGCTCAACTTCATCGTCGCGGGCGTCTCGCTACTGGTGGCGCTGGGTGGCATCGCGGCGGGCTGGTCGCTCTACGGCGGCGCATTCGCTGGCGCGCACGACACCGACCCGCTGAACCGACAGGCGCCCGCGCTGTTCCGGCTGCTGAATGAGAAGTACCGCATTGACGAGCTGTACGCAGCCAGCTTTGGGCGACTGACCGCTATTTTGGCGCTGGCCTGGGCCTGGATGGATCACGCCATCCTCGATGGCGTGGTCAACAGCATCGGACGACTGACGCTCTTCATTGGGCAACTGAACTTTATCGTTGACGATACGCTGCTCAACGACGGCCCCGATGCTTTGGCAAGCGGCACGCTGGCGACGGGCAAGCGCACGCGGCGGCTCCAGACCGGCAAGGCGCAGGATTATCTCAGCTATGTCTTTGGCGGCGCGGTGATTCTGGCGCTGGTGTATTTGTATGTGCTTAAGTGATGAGTGGTCAGTGGTCAGTGGTCAGTGGTCAGTGGTCAGTGGTCAGTGGTCAGTGGTCAGTGGTCAGTGGTCAGTGGTCAGTGGTCAGTGGTCAGTGGTCAGTGGTCGGTACTTAGTGACCACTGACCACTGATCACTGACCACTGGTAACTGGTAACTCTCATTGCGGGTTGTGCGCCAAGCGCATGGACATCTTCTTATGAACGTTCCCTCGTATCTGGCCTTTTCGCCCGACGGCGTGCCGTGGCTGACGCTGCTGCTGCTGTCAACCCTGGCGGGCGTCCTGCTGGTGGGCCTAGCTGGCTGGCTGCGCCTGCCCGACCGTGTGGTGCGCCTCGGTGTGACGGCCTGGATGGGCGTGCCCCTCGCGCTTGCGGCGGTGATCTGGTCGCGCTTTAACCCAGGGGCGACAGCGGCGGGGCAGGGCACGGTGCAACTGGTCGAACTCATCCCCTGGATTAAGGCCATCCACGTTGATTATTTCCTCGGCGTAGATGGTTTGAGCCTGCCGCTCATTCTGCTGACGGTGGTGATGGCCCCCGTCGCCGCCATCGCCTCGTGGGGCGTGACCGACCGGCCCAAGGCGCACTTCGCGCTGCTGCTGGTGCTTGAGGCGGCGATGCTGGGCTACTTTATGGCCCTGGATTTCTTCTTCTTCTTCATCTTCTGGGAGTTCAGCCTCGTCCCGGCCTTCTTCCTCATCCAGAGCTGGGGCCGCAAGAATCGGCGCTACGCCGCCTTCAAGTTCTTCATTTACACGATGGCCGGTTCCATCGGTCTGCTGCTGCTCTTCCAGGTGCTCTATCTGGCGACCCGTCAGGCGGGCCTGCCGACGTGGAATCTGATTGATCTGGGGCGGCTCGGCAGAAGTTTGCCAGTCGAGGGTGTGACCGGCTCGCTGCGCGACATTCTCTTCGCCTATATGGAGAAGGTCGGCATCACGCAGACGCTGGGGCGCTTTCCGCTGCTCTATACGAGCATCGCCTTCTGGGCGATCTTCGTCGCCTTCGCGATTAAGCTGGCAGTGTGGCCCTTCCACACCTGGCTGCCCGATGCCTACGCCGAAGCGCCGACCGCTGGCAGCATCTTGCTGAGCGCCGTGATGAGCAAGATGGGTGCCTACGGGATGCTGCGGATTATGCTGCCGCTGGTGCCCGACGCCGCGCAGTATTTCGCCCCGGTGCTTGGTGGCTTGGCCCTCGTTGGGATTACCGCAGGTGCCTTTGGCGCGCTCGCCAACACCGGCGGCGACATCAAGCGCCTGATTGGCTACACCTCGATCAACCACATGGGCTACGTGATGCTCGCCATCGCCGCTGTTGCCGCGCTGCCCGATGGGGCCACGCAAGACAGCCGCGCCAGCGCGCTGAACGGGGCCATGATGCAAATGGTCGCCCACGGCCTCTCGACCGGGGCGCTCTTCTTCCTGGCCGGGGCGCTCTACACGCGCACCAAGAGCTGGGAACTGATGGACTTCGGTGGCCTGCGTGTCGCAGCGCCAACCTTCGCCGGGGTGATGGGCGCGGTGATGTTCGCCAATCTGGGCCTGCCCGGTATGGCGGGCTTCGTCGGCGAGTTCTTCATCTTCCGGGGTGCCTGGGCGACCTTGCCGCTCTTCACCAACCTCGCCGTGATTGGGCTGATTGTCACCGCGCTGGCGCTGCTGCTGATGTACCAGCGCATCTTCCTCGGCCCGTTGAACGAGGATTGGCAGAAGATCGCCGACCTGCGCCCCAGCGAGCTGTGGACGATTATGCCGCTGCTGGCGCTGCTGCTGGCGCTGGGCGTCTACCCGATGCCCATTCTGAGCCTGGCGAACGCGACGGCGACGCAGCTTGTCGCGGTGTTTCAGCATGTGCTTTCGTAGGCGAGGTGTCAGGTTTCAGGTGCTAGGTTTCAGGCCGAGCGCACTAGTGCTGTAGAACCATTACTTTTCAAATAGAGACTGCCGCCGCCCCCCCCTCGCCCCCCTGCCCCCTCACCCAATAAGAGAGGGGGGGTGCCGGAAGCGTCCTGCTACGGAATCCTCCCTCTCCCACGAGGGGAGAGGGGCAGGGGGAGCGGGGCAATGGCAAGTATTAGTCCTCACCCGTCGTCCATCGTCCGTCATCAAGTAGGTTGCTTATGGGCCTGATCTCCCTCCCAACTGACATCCCGTGGCTGAGCCTGGTTTGGCTGAGCATGGCTGTGCCCGCCGTCGTGATCGCCCTGATCCCCAGCGGCCAGAAAGAGCTGATGCGCTGGGTGGGGGCTGCCTTTGCGCTAATCTCGCTGGTGCTGTCCGTCCTGCTCTTTCTGGCTTATGACCCCGGACGCAGCGGCTTCCAGTTTGTCGAACGGCTCGACTGGATACCACAACTCGGCATCTCGTACCTGCTCGGCGTAGATGGCATCAGTCTGCCTATGCTGGTGCTGAACGGCATCGTGA
>CAIWXH010000224.1 GCA_903916565.1 uncultured Oscillochloris sp.
CGCCGGGGGGACTGCAGCCCCCGGCGCTTGGGTACGAAGCCTGCCTTCGCAGGCTGGTTGAGGCCGCGTAGGCGGCCTTCGTACCGCGTAGCCCGTGGCTTCAGCCACCGGGCGGGGGGCCGCAGCACGACTTTGCAACCGCCATGTGGCGTCCGCCGGGGGGACTGCAGCCCCCGGCGCTTGGGTACGAAGCCTGCCTTCGCAGGCTGGTTGAGGCCGCGTAGGCGGCCTTCGTACCGCGTAGCCCGTGGCGTCAGCCACCGGGCGGGGGGCTGGCGGGCGATGTTGCAACCGCCATGTTGGCGCATCCTCGGGCCTTGCAAATAGCGCACAATTGAGCTATCCTAAGGGCCAATTGTAGCACAGAATGGAGCCAGCCCTATGCCCGACTCGCGCACCCACGACATACTCACCGTAATCACGGGCGTCGCGCTCGTGCCGCTAAGCTACAGCTTCTGTCGCAGCCAACTGCTGCTCGTCCACGCCGACGCGCTCGTGACGACGCTCTGGCTCGTGGGCGCCCATATCATCTCGGGGGTCATGTTCTCGCCAGACCTCGACCTCGACTCGGCCATCGACAATCGCTGGGGGATTCTCTTCTGGATCTGGCGACCGTACATGTGGCTCATCCCGCACCGCCATTTCTGGAGCCACAGCCTGATCTTTGCGCCACTGCTGCGCCTGGCCTACTTCTACTTTGTCGTGACGGGCGTCCTCTTCCTGTGGGTCTGGCTGCTGGGCCTGCTCGGCGTACTCGTCGCCGATTTCCCGGTGTTGCTCTTCTACGCCCTACGCAGCCTTTTGGCGGCCAACCCTGAGGTGACCCTGACCGTCATTATTGGCTTCTGCACCGGCAGCGCGATCCACACCATCGCCGACTGGCTGGTCACTGGCGGGCGGCGCTTCCTGGGCATATTCGGGATCCATGTGGTGCGCGACTACAGCCGTCACGACCGCGCAATCCACCATCGGCGCATCCGGCGGACGTAGGGCACCGCGCAGGCATGGCGGTTGCAACGTCGCTTGCCAGCCCCCGCCCGGTGGCTGAAGCCACGGGCTAGTACCTGCGAAGCCTGCCTTCGCAGGCTGGTTGAGGCCGCGCAGGCGGCCTTCGCAGCCCGTAGCCCGTGGCTTCAGCCACCGGGCGGGCGTTTTGGACGGGCACGGTGCTTCACAACCGCTATAGGATTGCTATACCTGCGAAGCCTGCCTTCGCAGGCTGGTTGAGGCCGCGCAGGCGGCCTTCGCAGCCCGTAGCCCGTGGCTCTAGCCACTGGACTCGCGGCTGCGCTGGTGATCCAGGTAGTCTTGCAGAATGATCGCCGCCGCCACTTGGTCAACCTGAAGCTTCCGCTTCGCGGGCTTGATGCCCAGGTCGCGCAGCATCTGATCGGCGGCGACGGTGGTCAGGCGCTCGTCAAAGAGGTGTACCGGCAGCCCCAACTCGGCCTCAAGGGTGGCGGCGAATGTTTGCACCGACTCGGCCTGGGGGCCGATTTCGCCACGCAGGGTGAGGGGCAGCCCGACGACCAATGCGCTCACACCGTGTTCGCGCACCAGACGCCCAATCCGCTCCAGCGGGCGATCTCGCGCCTGAAGGGTGGTCAGCGGCGTCGCCAGCAGCCCCAGCGCGTCGCTCAGCGCCACGCCGATCCGCCGCTCGCCCACATCAAGCCCAAGATAGCGCCGCTCGTGCATCGTTCGCTCCGTTCGCTTCGGGGGAAGTGGGGGACAAGGGGACAAGGGGACAAGGGGACAAGGGGCGATATGTCCATTTGTCATCCCGTCCCCCTCGTCCCCTTGTCCCCTGTCATCCCCGCACCTCAATCTGCCAGTCCCACAGCGGCAGGTGCTGCACATTGGGCAGGCTGTAGGTGCCAATCAGGCCCTGGGCGACAAGCGCATCGAGCGCGGCCCGCGCCTCATCACGGGTCTTGCCACGCACAACCTCGCGCACCCGATTGAGGAGGGCCGCGTCGAGGCCACCAGTGCAGCCAAGGCTCAGGACATCAGGCGCGATCCGCCCGTCCACCAGCAGACTCTCGCGATCCCAGCGCCAGTTGGTGACCGACGGTGCCCGACAGTCGCCCGCGACGATGCGCCCCGCCTGCATCAGTTGCTCGGCGAGAACCGGGCCGAGTTGGCGGTCGAGCGGCTTATCTGGCGGAACGGCGAGTGCGCTGTACGGGGCACGCACCGTCAGCGTAAAGCGCGGATTAGCGGGGTCTACGGCCTGTCCAGCCATCGGCTGCACGTTGGTCTCAAAGCCCTGGAGGTGTTCAAGGTCAGTGCGGCGGGGCATAATCGTGTTCAGGTCGAGTGACAAGCCGTGCGCGCGCGCCTGCGCGTCAAGCTGGCGGCGGGCCTCGGCGTCGAGTCCTTCGAGGGCGGGCAGCATCAGCGCCTGCACGTTGTCATCCTTAACGATGCGGGCTTCTTCCTCGCTGCCGCCGGTCAGGGCCGCGTGCTGCACAATAAAGCCGCCCGTGTTCACATTGAAGGGCACGCCGCCAGATGGTGCCACGCGCTTGATCGTATTGGCCGCGACATTCGAGGCGCTACCGGGCGAGCGGGCAAGCACCGTGAGGCTGGCCTGCCCACGGCTCGTAATCACCTGGGCGCCCGTATCACTGGTGGTTGCGCCGGGCACTTGCACATCAGCGGTGCTGACAAACGGCACATCTTTCCCTTCCTGCACCGCAATGAACTCGGTGCCAGCGGGCAGCACAATCGTCTGTTGGGTCGAGTTGAAGATCGTCACCGTGCCGCCAGCGCTGCCCGACGGGATGCGCGTGCCCTCCGTCACCTGGCCTTCGCTCATGAATGAAACATCGGCGCTCAGCCGCTCGGCCTGGACAGCGGTCGTCGTGACGCTGCCGGGCGCAATGATCGGCACCGGCAGCGCGGTGAGCTGCTCCACCAGCTCAAGGCGTACCGGCGGGGTGACCGCGACGGTGACCCGGCTGTCCCAGGCCAGCACACCAACGACCAGCATCAGCAGCGCCAGCGCCAACGCGCCGATCAGCCACATGCGGCGGGCGGGCGCGGCGGCCACTGGTGCCGAACGCGGCTCGCGACGGCGCTGCGTCTGTGGCGCGGGGGCCGACTGGGGCCGAGGGTTCGGCGGGGGGGCGCGGTGTGGCCGAGGACGAGCGGGCGGGGGCAAGGCCGCTTCGTCGGTCAGGGCGGCGGACAGCAGATCATCGGCGGCCCGCGACCGCACCGGCGGCCCCGCCGGTTCCTTTAGCGCCGCCTCCAGACTCGCCGTCGCCGCCGCCCCGTCTGCGTCACCAGCGGCCCGCGACCGCACCGGCGGCCCCGCCGGTTCCTTCAGCGCCGCCTCCAGACTCGCCGTCGCCGCTGAAACCTCGGCGTCATCGGCGGCCCGCGACCGCACCGGCGGCGCCTGCGGTTCCTTCAGCGCCGCCGCGAGACTCGCCGTCGCCGCCGATACATCGGCGTCACCGGCAGCGGGCGGGCGGGCCGCAAGCCCCGCATCAAGCTCGTCGAGACTCGCCAGAAAGGCATCATCGGCGCTCGGCGCTTTAGCGACCGGCGGCGTTGGCACCGCCTTGTCAAGCGCCTGCGTGCGATAGGGGCTGCTCGCTGGTGATACGGGTGGCACCGGCGCGACGGGCGAGGTCGGCGCGACGGGCGGCGTTGCCGCCGCCTTGTCAAGCACCTGCGTACGATACGGGCTGCTCGCTGGTGGCACGGGTGGCGCAGGCGTGATGGGCGAGGTCGGGGCGGCGGGCGGCGCAGGGCGAGGCCGCACCGGGGCCGCACTGAGCGTCACCGTCGGAATCGCGCCAAGCCGCGCGGCCTCAAGCGTCGCCGGGTCGGCACTGAGCAGCACCAAGCTGATTCCGGCTGCCGTCGCCAGCCGACTCAGGCAATCCGCCTCTTGGGGCTGCTGAAGGGCCACAACCCCAGGCGGCACCAGCAGTTGCACTCGCAGCGCACCAGTCGCGATCACCCGCGCCAACACCGTCTCGGCCCGGTCATCGGGACGCACCAGCACCAGCGGGGACTCAGTCTCGTCGAGCTGCATATAGCCCTAGCTCTTCTTCTGATCGGCCACGAGGGCCGGAACCTGCGTGATCGCCTCGGGGAGCTTTGCGGCGTCTTTGCCGCCCGCCTGTGCCATCTCGGGGCGACCGCCGCCGCCGCCGCCGACCAGCGCCGCCAGGCGCTTCACCAGATTGCCCGCGTGGTAGCCCTGAGCGACGAGGTCGGGCGTGACCATCGTCAGCAGCAGCGGCTTCTCGGCGATGACCGCGCCCAGCACGACCACGCCGGAGCCAAGCTTGTCGCGCAGCCAGTCGCCCATCTCGCGCAGACGGGTCACATCTTCAACCTCGACCTGGGCAGCCAGAATGGCGACCCCGTGTTCGTGGCGCACCTGCGTCAGCAGCCCCTCGACCGACGAGCGCGCCAGCTTGCCACGCAGCGCGTCCAACTCCTGCTGACGCTGCTTCGCCTCAAGCGCCAACTGCTCCACGCGGTCAGGCACCAACGCCGGCGTCACCCCAAGGCGCACCGCCAGGTCACGCAGGATTTGGGCCTGCTGCTCGACCCATTGCTCGGCGCCCCGGCCCGTCAGCGCCTCGATGCGGCGCATCCCGCTGCCGACGCTGCCCTCGCCAACCACGCGCACATAGCCAATCTGCCCCGTGCTGGAAACATGCGTGCCGCCGCACAGCTCGCGGCTATCGCGTGAGGCGAAACTGACCGCTGACACCGGCCCACTGACCGCAGCCGTCTGACCACTGACCACTGACCACTGACCGCCATCGTCGCCGCCGCGCTCAATCATCACGGTACGCACCCGGTCGCC
>CAIWXH010000225.1 GCA_903916565.1 uncultured Oscillochloris sp.
AGCCGGGGGCTAGGGTTCGCGTAGCGCGCGCGGATGGCGGCAGTCTCGCCCACGATTTCGCCGGGGATCTGGGCTAGGCGGGCGCGCAGGCTCTCCCGATTGCGGGCAAACTGATCACGCTCGGTATCCGAGAAGTCCGGCAGAATCATCTGGCTCACGGTCGGCTCGTCCAGTTCGGTCGCAATCGCTCGCTGGAGTTCCGTCAGGATGGCGGTGATGTCCGCGACCTCCTTGTCACACCGCTCGCCAAGTTGCTTCTCCATGCTGGTTGCCCGCTCGCGCATACGCGCCTCCAACGCCGTCAGCAGCGCGTCCTGGTGCTTCGGCCACTGTGCCGCTAGACGCTCCTGCATCGCAGCGGACACTGGGCGATCCGTCGCTGCCGCCCGCGCCCGCTGAGTCTCGGTGAGGTTCAGGCGGGCGAAGCGGCCCTCGCGCAGCAGACCACCGGCGACGATCAGCTCCTCGTGCAGCCGCTGATGGTCGGCACCTAACACCAGCAGCCGGGCGTGACCGACAAGCACCGGTAGCTCCAGCGTGTCATTCGGCACAATCCGCGCCGTGACCCGATGCAGCTTGCCGCGCCCGCCCGTCGCCCAGACCTCGGCACGCAGGAGGCGTAAAGCCATTGCGACCAGTCGGTGGTTCAGATGCGCCAGCACCACATCGTCGCGTCCATCAGCTAGGGCGTGGTCAAAGATAATCGGGCGCATGACGCCGGTGTGCGGGTGGGTCAGACCCTCACCACACGCGGCCCAACTGCCCGTCAATGACGGAACGTGGAAGGCCGGGGTTCCTGCGATGATCGTGGGGCGTAACGGGGGCTGGTTGGCGAGTTCCAGGGCGATCTGCACCACCGTCTGCACACGTCCCGGCTCCAGCTTCAGGTCACGCCGGGTCTCCTGGAGTTGCTCGTGGAGTTTGGCGATCTGCTCACGCAACTGCCGCTCAAACTTCAGCAGCCGCCGCACCGGCTCGGACTCACGCTCAGCGTTCGCCGTCTCCAGTCGCACTCGCCGCCCAAGCATGGCCTCCTCAACCTGACGGGCAATCACGGGGCCGACCTTGCCCAAATCCTCGCGGATGGTATTCACCTTCAGCGCCACCCGCATCAGGAACTCCAGGTCGGCGGCAAGTGATCCCGGATCGAACGCAGAGGTTTCCGGTTTTAACGCAAAGGCGCTAAGGGGCAAAGACGCAGAGGGTTCGATTTTTTCTTCGCTTTGCGACTTTGCGGATTCGCGTCTTTGCGTTAAAACAGATCCATTCCAGCCCTTGCTGACGAAGTGGAAGATCTGCACCGAGGCGGCATGCTGACCGTGGCGATCCACGCGCCCATTGCGCTGCTCCATGCGGTTGGGGTTCCAGGGGATCTCGACGTGGATGAGCCGAGAGCAGTGGTTTTGCAGATCAATGCCCTCGGAGGCAGCGTCGGTGGCCAGCAGGATTCGCACTGGTGCGACATCCGGACGGGCCTGGAAGGCCGCCTTAATCCGCTCGCGCTGGTCGGTGGGCATCCCACCGTAGAGACTCATCAGGCGCTCCCCGCCACCCAGCCCGGCGCTGGTCAGCATCTGAAGCAGCCAGCGCTGGGTATCGCGGTACTCGGTGAAGATGATCACCCGCGTGTCCGTCCACTGGCCGTCAGCGGTGAGCACCTGCGCCTTCAGCCAGCCCATCAGTTCGCGAGTCTTCTGGTCAGGTCGGCCACGCGCGTCCTCGGCCCAGGCCCGCAGTTCGCCCAGCAGCGCTCGCTCCTCCGGCGTCAGCTCGCGGAAGAGGCGTGTCGCCGTATCGAGAGTATCGTCGAGGGCGGTGTCGGCTGCCTCGTCGTCGCCAAACTCCTCATCCGCCTGCTCCAATTGGGTGCGCAGGAGGCTCACCGGGGTGCGGGTCGGGCTGGCCCTGCGCGTGCGGGCGGTCTCCAACGACTGGGTATGCTGCGCGAGGGTGCGGGCAAACGCCTCAGGCGAGGAGAAGAGCCGCTTCTTGAGCAGCGTGAGGACAAACTCGCTGGCCACCTGCTCCGTCTGGTCGCTGGCCCCCTTCAGGCGCGATTGCGTGTACTGGCGCAGCACCTGATGGACGCGCACCTCCTCGGGGGTGTGGGCGACCTCAATCGCTTCCAGGGTACGGGCGGGGAAGCGCGGCGTGCCATCCCAGCGTGGCGGCAACTCCGACTTCATGCGACGCACCATCACCGCGAGCAGACTGCGGCGCTCCGGCGACACACCACGGGCGAAGCGCTGCGGATCGAGCAACTCCAGGAGCGCCGTGAAGCTCTCCGGGTAGCCGTTGTGCGGTGTGGCCGAGAGAAACAAGCGGTGTTCGAAATGCGGGGCAAGGGTACGAATAGCCAAGGTGCGCAGGGAGTCCGTGGCGTACTTCCCCCGACCCGAGGGGGCCACATTATGGGCCTCATCCACAATCAGCATGTCGAAGGTGCGCGGGTAGGACGGCTCATCGGGGCCGGGGAGAACCTCGCGGAACAGGCGTATGGGCCGCTCGCGCTTGAGGAAGTCCACGGAGGTAATCAGGCGCGGGAAATGCGTCCAGGGATTAACGTGCAGGCCGCGTGCGCGGCGCAGCCCACGCATCAGTTCGGTATCAACGATGCGAAACTCCAGTCCGAACTTATCGCGCATCTGGTCGCGCCACTGGATCTGGAGCGCCGCCGGACAGACTATCAGCACCGACCGGACGCGGTGGCGCACAATCAGTTCTTGGACGACCAGGCCCGCCTCAATGGTCTTGCCGAGGCCGACATCATCGGCGATGAGCAGGTTGGCGCGGGGCATCTGAATGGCACGCACGACCGGATCGAGCTGGTAGTCTTCAATGGTGATGCCGGAGCGGAAAGGAGACTGGAGGGCACGCACATCGGCACTGGCGATGGCCCCCCAGCGCACGGCGTCGAGGAAGGCATCGAAGCGGTGGGGGTCGTCGAAGCCACGGGGCTGGGGGAGCGCCGCGTCTTCGACGGCCTGGGCACCCGGTTCGATTTCCCAAATCACCTGGAGTTCTTCGCCGAGGGCGTCATCCTCCACCGAGGTGAGGGTGACTCGATGCTGCGGGGTGGGATCGTAGGCGGCCAGTGGGTCGGGGGGCAGGGTACTCTGCCGCACCTCGGTGACGACATAGCGGCGCTGGCGGACGTCAACGAGTTGACCGTGTTCGGGAAGAGATGAGCGACTGAGAGCAGGCATGGCACCCCGACTCGCTAACCCAACGGTGATGCACTCA
>CAIWXH010000226.1 GCA_903916565.1 uncultured Oscillochloris sp.
CCGACCTTTACGGCGTACCAATGCGCGTATGATACCCGCATTGCACGGTGCAACGACATGCAGGGGTCTTTCGTTGGCCTGCCTGCCAAAACAGCGTGGCGGCCTTTCACACAAGGTGCCGCACCTGACAGGTCTTTGGCGACTTGTTTCTGAGGAGCGGAGCGCTCAGCCTGCCCCCCTGACCCCTGCCCCCTGACCCCTAAATATGATAGTAGTCGCGCACCTGGACGATCCAGGTCGCCAGCCCGTAGCTGATGATCGCCCCCAGGATCAGCCCCGCCACCAGACGCCCCACCCGCCCCCGTCGCCAGAGCGCATCCAGCAGCACGCCCGCGCTCAGACAGAGCGCCGGGTAGAGGAAAATCGCCCAGCGTACGCCTTGGTCGGCCACCAGCAGCAACCCCTGCGTGAGCAGGGTTCCCGCCCACCATGCCGCCAAGGTTGCGCGTAGGGCGGCAGCCCTTGGGCGGGCGCCTCGGTTCACCCAGAGTAGCCCAAGCCCCGCCAGGGCGGTTACGCCCAGGAGCGTTGGGATGACCAGGGAGCGTCGGTTGGGCGGGGCGAGGCCAAGCACCGCCCGGATCGTCTCGGCCAGGATTTGCCCCAGTGGCGTGCCTGCGCCGCCTGTCCCATTGCGCCCCAGCATGGCCCCCAGGTAGACGGGCGCCGTGTAGTAGAGCAGCAGCGCGAGCCCGAGGGCCACGCTTGCCGCGACGCTCAGGCGCATGGCGCTGAATGGCCCGCCCCGGCGCCGCAGCGCCACCCACACCATCGCGATGCCCCACGCCGCCGCCACCAGCGCCCCCAGCGAGAGCGTCACCCCCGAGTGGGCGACGAGGCCGATGAGCAGGGACACGGTTAAGAGGGATGAAGGGTGAAGGATGAAGGATGCAGGGTGAAGGACGGACTTCGTCGCTTGTTTTTCGTCGTTCTTCGCCCCTGGCGCGGCGGCGCCCAGGGCAAGCAGGGCGATGAAGGGCATGGACAGGGCTTGTCCGCCCAGGTTGGCGAGTTCGCCCACCGAGAATGATTCGAGCGCCGGGACGGGCAACAGGTAGCACGCGGCTCCGAGCAGCGCGGCGCGGCGGCCCAGGCCAGCCCGGCCCAGCATCAGCCAGATGAGCGCTACGGTTAGGCTGTCGAGCAGCGCCGTGCCAGCCTGAACCAGCAGCACGCGGGCGAAGCGTCCGGCGGGGAAGATAAGCTCAAGCGGCATCATGGTCAGGAATGGCCCCGGCGGGTAGGGCGCCTGCCCGCCCCCGGCGTCACTCGGCAGGCCCGCCGTCAGAAAGATGTTGCCGAGGCTCGCCTCGTAGAGCTTGTTGGCTTGCAGTCCGCTGTCGCTGTAGAGCGCGTGGGGGTGGAGCATGCCCGCCATTCGCAGCGCGAAGGCGGCCGCCACGAGGCCCACAAGCGGCGCTATCCCGGTGACCCAGGTGGGCTGGCGTTCTTGCACAGCTTTCTGGGAATGCCTATAGGGTTGTGCCGTCGTGATCGCTGAGTGCGGAGCGCAATCGGCAGCAGTTTGGCCTTCGTGTGCTTCGTGCGCTTCGTGGTAAAAAACCTGCCGCCTAGGGTCGCGGCTTAGTCTGCACGCTGCCCACATGCCCGCCAAACTAACGGCGGCACACAGACCGGCGAGCATGGCGAGCGTGGGCGTGAAGCTGGTCAGGGTTGCACGGTTGAACGCGAGGACGTAGGCGGTACTTCCGGCACCAAGGGCGACGAGCGACCCCGCGCCCCACAGCGGGGTGCCCGCCGCCAGGGCGGCGACAAACACGCCCGCCAGGGTCAGGGCGAGCCAGCCGAGCTGCGGCCACGCTGGCCCCGTCGGTGGGCCGTGGGCCGGAGCGACGCGCAACTCGTGCAGCACAAAGCCCAGCTCGCGAGAGTCGCCGGGGGCCGCGTACGGGGGGGTTCGCAGCGTCACGCGCAGGTCGCCCGCTTGGTCGGCGGCGGCGAGAATGCGGTAGCGCCGTGCGGTGCCTTCGGGTAGGTTCAGCGTGTAGCGCAGGCCCGGCCCGGTTTCCCATGTAGTAGGCGCACCGCCGGGTCGCCCGCCCGCCAGAATCTCGACCGCGTACAGTCCTTGGCCTGCGCCGGGTACGTGAACGGTGGTCGCGGCGGTCGTCCAGCGATAGGGGCGGGCACCCGTGCGCGTCAGCAGTTCCCACCACCAGAGGTGCTGGCCGGGGTGGTCGGGGTCACTGACGCGGTCGCCCGGCTCGGAGCCGTTGATGTCGGTGAGGAAGGGGCCATCGTCGAAACGGCGCTGCAAGGCGGCATCGCCGCCGACGTGGATGGTCTGGCGCAGCGGCGCTTGGTAGGCGAGGCTCCAAAGGATGAAGGATGAAGGGAGAAGGATGAAGATGCAGAGCAGCACCCTTGCCGGTTGCGTTCTGCCTCGGCACTGGATCATCGCCAAAGGCGTGGGCACAACGCTAGGTTGCTCATCCTTCATCCCTCTTCCCTCATCCCTGCTGCGCGGCGCCCCAGGTGATGACAATCACGCCGATCACCACGATGACGGCCCCGATCAGCTTGGACGGGGTGATCGCCTCGCCGAGCAGCAGCCGCGAGGGGACGAGGATGACGACATAGTTGAGGGCGAGCAGCGGGTAGGCAAACGAGAGGTTGACCCGTGAGATGACGCCGAGCCAGAAGAGTGCGCCGCCGAAGACGAGCGCGAAGCCCAGGATGACGCGCCAGTCGGTGAAGGTCGTCCAGAGCACGTTGGGCGCGAGCGAGAAAGCGCCGACGCGCTCGTTGACGACGTTCATCCCGAGCTTGAGCAGCACCTCGCCGATGACGGTCAAGACGCTGGCGGTGATCAGCAGGGCGAGGACAGGCAGCATAGCGGAGCCTCTGGCGGTCATGGCAGGCGTGTCAGCACATAGGCGGCGTAGTCGCAAATCCCAGAGCGCAGGTGGTACGCCCGCTCGACGACGAGGGCGGGGCCAAAGATGGCGCGGTACTCGGCCTCGCTGCGAATGTGACCGCCACGATCAATGGCGTGCAGCAGGTGTCCGGCGGGGTTTTGCCCGCTGGGCGGCGGGGTGTCCTCCATCACCAGAACGGTGGCGCCGGGGCGCAGCACGCGGGCCAGTTCGTGCATCGCAGCGCGGGCCACGGCGTCGGGCAGGTGGTGAATGACCCCGCAGATCAGGGCGGCGTCGAACGCGCTGGTGGCAAGCGCCAGCGCATCACCCGAGCTGGCGAGGTAGCTGCCATGCCGGTTGTCAGCGGCGAAGCGCAGGTAGCCAGTCGAGAGGTCGAAGCCGACGTATTGGGTGCCAGGGAAGTCGCTGGCGAACTCGCCGGTGCCGCAGCCGAAATCGAGGAAGCGCCGCCGGTCGCCCGCCCACGGGCGCAGCTCACGCGCAATCGCCAGGCGCTCGCCGCTGAAGCCAGCCTCGGCCAGCCAGCGCAAGCTGTTCCACATGCGCGGCGCGGCGCTCAGGCGGTCGAGGGCCGCGTCGAGCAACGTAAAGAGGTTCATCGCGCTTATCCTGCGCTCGGCACGGCTGGCGCGATGCGGAGGCGTCGGCTGCTGCGTGCCTGCTTCTGGCTTTTGGCCAGGCAGAAGATCGAGAGGCCGAAGGGCAGACTGCCGCCCTGGGCGAGCCATGCCGCCTCAAGCGCCAGCGGCACGCGCAGCGCCGCGTTGAGTGGCGCCGCCGGAATGCCCATCGCCGACTCGTCGCCGTGGTCGGGCGTGAAGCGTTCGCTCAGGCGCGCAAGTGCCGGTAGCGGAAAGAGCAGACTCAGCGCGTAGGTGCTGCGCTCAACCGTGAAGCCAGCCGCAGCAAGCAGGGCGCGGGCCTCGCCAGCGGTGTAGCGGCGCCGCGTGTGTACTTGGCGGTCGTGGCGCGAACGCAGCCATTCGTAGGCGGGCAGGCGGATGAGCAGCCGCCCGTCGGGGCTGAGGACGCGCCGCGCCTCGGCCAGCGCGGGTGCCTCGTCGGGCACATCCTGGTGATACAGCACATCGTACGAGGTGACGAGGTCGAAGCTGTCGTCGGCGAAGGGCAGCGCCAGCACCGAGCCGCGTGCGAAGCGCCCCGGCAGGCGTTCACCCACCAGTGCGGCGGCTTCGCTGGCGAAGTCTAGCCCAATCACGTGGCCGTAGCGGGCCAAGTAGAGGGCGTCGCCGCCGGTGCCGCAGCCCGCATCGAGGATGCGGAGGTCGCGCCGTGCGCCGTAGGGTTGCGCCAACAGGGCGCCGGTGATGGCACGCATCCCGCCGTACCACCAGTGGCGCAGCTCGACGGCGGCCATCGTTGTGTATTCGCTCTTTTCCATCTCGGGGGCAGATGATACCAGATGGGGGCGGGCCGTGCAACTGGGGGCGGGGAGGTGGGGAGGTGGGGAGGTGGGGCCTCGCTGCGCCTGCGAAGGCAGGCTTCGCAGCTACAGAGCCGGGGACTTTAGTCCCCCGGCATGCAACGTCGCAACCGCCCCGCGTCAGGCTGCCGCCCTTTCCCATGGTCGTGGTACGATAGGCGGGCCAAGCCGTTCGTTTATGGTTATACTCAAGATCATTGACCCTACCGCAACGGGTCTTTCTGGCGACGATAGCATATATGGTTGCGCTGATCCCTTTTTTGCCCTATCAGATTGCCGACGAGTTGCTCAGCAGGCCCGCTGGCCCGCCGCAGGCGCGTGCGCGGCGTGCACTGGCGGTGGTGCTCTTCGCCGATGTTTCGGGCTTTACCCCGATGAGCGAGGCGCTGGCGCGTCTGGGCCAGGGTGGCACCGAGGAGCTAACCGACCGCATCAATCGCCACTATGCCGTGCTGATTGACTGTATCGCTGCGTTCGGTGGTCTGGTCGGCGCGTTTGGCGGTGATGCCACCACCGCGCTCTTTCCTGCCAACGACGACGGCGATCTGGCTGGTGCTGCGGCCCGCGCCTTGCAATGCGCCCTCGATATGCACGAGCGCCTGCGCCCAATGGCCGAGATTACGACGCGGGCGGGCAATTTTTCCCTGGCAATCAAGATCGGCCTCGCCGTTGGCCCGGTGCTTTCGGCGATTGTTGGCGACCCGGCGGCGCGCCTGCTCAGCACGATGGCTGGCTCGGCCCTGGCCCGCGCCGCCGCCGCGCAGTACCACGCCCACACGGGCGAGGTGCTGCTTGACCCTGCGCTGGCCCGCCTGACCCATGGTCTGCGCTACGCCGAGGAGCGGGACGGCTTTGTCGTGGCGACGGGGCTGGAGCAGCGTCCGGCTTACGCCAGCCTGCCGCCGCTGCCCGCGCCGCCCCTTGCGCTTCAGCCGGTGCTTGAGGCGTTTGTGCATCCGGCAATTGTGCGCCGCTTGGCTGGGCAGCGCGCCGGTTTCGTCAACGAGCATCGCGATGTGACGGCGCTTTTTGTCGGCTTCGACGATTTCGACTACGACGGCGACCCGCTGGTGCATCTGCGGTTGCAGGCGTATGTCGCCCGCGTGGCCCGCGTGGTGCAGCAGTTCGACGGCGACCTGAATAAGCTTGACATTGGCGATAAGGGCAGCAAGTTCGTGATTGTCTTCGGCGCTCCCGTCGCCCACGAGGATGACCGCATCCGTGCGTTGCACTGCGCGTTGGCGCTGCGCGATCTGCCGCTTGCGCTGTGGGGTGACGCGCACGAGCCACTTGCTTCCCCGGTGCGGATCGGCATCGCCTCTGGTCTGGTCTTCTGTGGGCTGGTCGGCGCCGATCAGCGCCGCGAGTATACGGTGATGGGCGATACGGTCAATCTGGCCGCCCGCCTGATGCAAGCCGCAGCCCCCGGCCAGATTGTGGTCGCCAGCGGTACCCACCGCCGGGTCGCCGAATACTTTAGCTGGCAGCCCATCGATCCGCTGCCGCTGAAGGGTCGCTCACGGGTGGTGACGGTCTATGTACTCGAGCAGGCCCGTCAGCGCATCAGTCACCACCAGGATGCCGCCTATGCGCTGCCGATGGTCGGGCGCGAGGCCGATATGCAGCTCATTGAGCAGCGCATGGATTTGGCGCTGCGCGGCGCTGGGCAGGTCGTCGCGATTGCTGCCGAGGCCGGCATGGGCAAGTCGCGCCTGGTGACCGAGGTGGTGCGCCTCGCCGCCCGACGCGGCATGGCGGTCATCTCGGGCGATTGTCTTTCGCACGGGGCCAGCACGAGCTATCTGCCCTGGCACAGTTTGCTGCGCGGGCTGTTTGGCATTGACCTTACCTGGAGTCCTGAGACGCAGTTGCGCCATTTGCGCGAGCGGCTTGCGGCGATTGACGAGCAGATCCTGGCCCGTCTGCCGCTGCTTGCGGTGGCGCTGAACCTTGAGATTGCCGAGACCGATTTGACCCGCTCGCTCGATGCGCGGGTGCGGAAGGACGCGCTTGAGACGACGGTGATCGCCTGTGTGCGGGCGCTGACGGGCGGGCAGCGGGCGGGCCGCGACAATGTGCCGACGACGCCGATGCTGATCGTGGTCGAGGATTGCCACTGGATCGATCCGCTCTCACGCGATCTGCTTGAGGTGGTGGCCCGTGCGGTCATTGACCGCCCTGTCCTGCTGCTGCTCGCCTATCGGCCTATCGAGACGGGCCAGCAGGCGCTACGCCTCGCTCGGCTGCCCTATTTCACCGAGATCCACCTGCGTGAGTTTAGCCTGCGCGAGACGGAGTGGCTGATTGGGCTGAAGTTTGGCTATCTGTTCGGGGCCAGGGGCGTGTTGCCCGCGAGTTTCGTCGAGCGCATTACCGTGCGCTCGCAGGGCAACCCCTTCTACATTGACCAGATGATTAGCTATATTCAGGACCAGAACATTAGCCCCACCGACGCCACCGCGCTTGAGCGGGTGCGCCTGCCGGATAGTCTGCGCGCCTTGATCATCAGCCGGATCGACCGCCTCTCCGAGCAGGCCCAGGTGACACTCAAGGTGGCGAGTGTGATCGGGCGCACCTTCAGCGCCAGTTGGCTCTGTGCGATCTATCCGCCGCTCGGTGCCCGCGAGCAAATTCGCGCCCAGCTCGAAACGCTTAGTCGGCTCGACCTGACGTCTATCGAGCGGGCGACGCCCGAGATCGAGTACCTCTTTAAGCATGTGGTCACCCAAGAGGTCGCCTACGAGAGTTTGACCCTCGCCACGCGCACGATGCTGCACGAGGCGGTCGCCTGCTACATCGAGACGCTGCACAGCGACGAGCTTGAGCGCAGCCTTGACGCGCTGGCTTTTCACTATGGGCGCAGCGCCAATCGGGCGAAGCAGCGCCACTACTTTCGCCTGGCTGCCGAGGCGGCGCAAGACGCCTACGCCAACGAGATTGCGCTTAGCTACTTCCGCCGCCTGCGCCCGCTGGTTGATTCGAGCGAGCAGATTGGGATTATGCTGCGCGAGGGTGCCGTGCTTCAGTTGATTGGGCGCTGGTCCGAGGCCGAGCGCATTGTTTATGCGGCGCTGGCGTTGGCCGAGGCGCTGGGTGATGAGGCGACCGTCGCGCGCTGTAAGACCGAGTTGGCGAACTTGCTGGCGGCGCGGGGCGATTTCGACCAGGCGATTGCGCTGATTGATGCCGTGATGCCGACCTGGGAACGCCTTGACGATCCTTCGGGCCACTACGATGCGCTCTGGCTGCTCGGCCATGTGCTGACCGAAATCGGCGAGTACACCCGTGGCCTGCGTCAGCTTGAGCATACGCACGAGATTGCGGTGCGCCTGGACGACCAGCGCCTCGTCGCGAAGTCAATTGGCTATATGGGCGTGCTGTATGTGGCGATCTCCGACTTCGAGATGGCGCTCTACTGCCTTGAGCGGAGCGCCGCGCTGGCCCGTCAGTTCTCGGAGTGGAGCTTGCTTGAGCGCACGCAGGGCAACATTGGTTTTATCGCGCTGCTTCAGCAGCGTCTCGACGAGGCGCTGGCGATCTTCCACGCGCTGCTGCTGCGGGCGGCTGAAATCGGTGACCGCCGCTCGCTGGCCCGGCTCGCCCGCGAGATCGGGCGCTGCCACCAACTGATGGGCGATCTGCCCGGTGCGCTCTGCTGCTACGCGCTTCAGATTGCGATTGGCCTTGAGTTGGGCGAGCGGCGTGAGCTGAGCGTCGGCCTGGGCTATCTCGCCAGCGCCTACGCGCAACAGGGCGATGAAGTGCAGTCCCTGCGCGTGGGCGAGCTGGCGGTCGAGCTGTGTGACTCGATCCGGCTTGTCTACTGGGCCTGTGAGTTTCGCTACGACATCGCCCGTCTGCTGCTGCGCCAGGGGCGCTACGCCGAGGCCGCCGACCGTAACGCCAAGGCGCTGGCGACGGCGCAGGCGCTGGGGACGCACAAGGGCATGCAGTTAGCGGCTACGCTCCTCGCGGCCCGGCTGCGTGTGCTGTTGCATGAGGCTACGCCCGCTGCGGTCGTCACCGAACTGGCGGCGCTCGATGAGGATTGGTATGAGGCGCAAGAGTGGGCGGCGATTGCCTACACCATCTGGCGGATCGCGCCGACGCACGAGCAGGCGCGTCAGCAGGCCAGCGGCCTCTACGCGGGGCTGACCGCGACCAGCCCGACGGTCGAGGCGCTGGCCCGTTACGCCGAACTGACGGGCGTGCCCGCATTGACCCCACCGCTGCCGCCCGAGTTGCCTGAACTGATCACGCGACGGCGGTACGATCTGGCACCGCTGATCGAGCAGGCTGAGGCGCTGATTGGTTCGGTGGCGTAAGCGCATTACTCACAAGGTAAGGTTTCGACAAGGTGGTCAAGCGGCGTTCCTGCGCCCGCCGGGGGGCTGAAGCCCCCGGCTCTTGGTTGACGAAGCCTGCCTTCGCAGGCTGATGCAGGCCGCGCCGGCGGCCTGCGTATCCGTGCCGGGGCCTTCAGGCC
>CAIWXH010000227.1 GCA_903916565.1 uncultured Oscillochloris sp.
ACCAAAGAGCGTACTCGCCACCGTGCTGCCAATCACGGCCACGCGAGCGCTCGCCCGCTCCTCTGCATCGGTGAACCAGCGCCCGTCGCCAAGTTTCTGGTCGCCAATCGTGAAATAGGCGGGCGTCACCCCTTTGATGCCGAAGAGATAGCGCTCGCCCCCGGCGCTCACCGCGCCGCTGCGGGTCAACTCAATCACCACGGACGCGACGGCGGGCGCACGACCGGGCTGTAGCAGCGCCTCGGCGTCTGCTGCCGTCAGACGGGGCTTGAGCGTCTCGGCGTCGTCTTTGCTGTCCACCTGCGGATTGACATAGAAGGTGCCCACACCCAGCGAGTTGAACTGCACGTCGATATAGCGGGCGTAGCCTTCGCCAATGGCGAGCATCCCGACCACTGCGCCGACCCCAATGATGATGCCGAGCATCGTCAGCAGGGCGCGCAGCTTGTGGCTGAGCATCGAGGCCCAGGCGACTTGGAAGGCTTCAAGCAGTGACATAGGGTATCTAGGATCAATACCTTTCAAATAAGGACTGCCGCCGCGCCACCCTCTCCCCTCTGCCCCCTCTTCCATAAAGGGAGAGGGGGAGTCGCAAGCGTTCTGGTGCAGGCTCTCCCCTCTCCCCTTGTGGGAGAGGGGCCGGGGGAGAGGGGGAAAGGCCGGGCTGGATCGGCTTATTTGAAAAGGATTGTATATGTGACTCATTGGCGACGATGCGCCGCAGGTTTTTTACCACGAAGCTCACGAAGGGCACGAAGGGTGAACTGCTGGCGGCGCTCAGCGTGACAGAACCAGCTTATTCCGTCCGTAGCGCTTCAATCGGGTTGAGCCGGGACGCCTGAAGCGCTGGGAAGAAGCCGAAGGTGAGGCCGATGGCGGCGGCGATGCCGGTAGCCAACAGCACATTGCTCAGGCTGACGCTGGCGATGGCGCCCTTGGCCCCGAACATATTGACGAGCAGCAGCGTGCTGACGAGCGAGAGCGCGTAGCCAAGCAGAATGCCCAGCCCGCCGCCGACGAGGCAGAGGACGAGCGCTTCGATTAGGAACTGTAGCAGAATGTCGCGCCGCTTCGCGCCCAGCGCTTTGCGAAGACCAATCTCGCGTGTGCGCTCGGTGACGCTGACGAGCATAATGTTCATAATGCCGATGCCGCCGACGATCAGCGAGATGCCCGCCACCAGGCCAAGGAACGAGTTGAAGGCTCCAATGACGCCATTAACCTGGGCGGCGATCTGGTCGGGGTTGATGATTGAAAAATCGTTGTCCTGATAGGTCAGGCGGTGCTGCTCGCGCAAGATAGCGGTCACCTCGGCGATGGCCGCATTAATGGCGTCCACGCTCCGCGCCTTCACCGTGAGGATCGAGACGTTAATGGTGCTGCTGGTCTGGTTGCGGTAGAGCCGACTGACGCCGGTGCTGTAGGGGATAAAGATCGCCTCGGCGGGGTCGGCGCCCACGCTGAACGACCCCGGCTCGGTCGCCAAGACCCCAATCACCTGCACGCCGACGCCGTTTAGGTTGAGGCGCTGGCCCACGGCGGATTGGGCGCTGCCGAAGAAACGCTCGGCCACGCGCTTGCCAATCACGGCGACCCGCGCCCGCTCCTGGTCATCATCAGCGGTTAAAAGGCGGCCCGCAGCGAGGTCTTGTGGCGTCACCGTGAACCACGCGGCGTTGACCGCCCGCACACTGTAGGTGAAGCGCTGGCTGGCGGCGGTGACCTGGGCGTTCCCGCTGAACTCGATGCCGATACCCGTAACGGAAGGGGCGCGACCGGGCGCACTGATCGCCGCAACATCGGCGGCGTTTAGGCGTGCGGCGGTGAGCGTGTCGATCTTGTTGCTATCAATGAAGGGCGCAACGTAGAAGTTGCCCGCGCCAAGCTGCGCGAACTGGCCGTCAAGGAAGCTCTTGAAGCCGTTGCCCATCGCCAACATGCCAATCACCGCACCCACGCCAATCACGATGCCGAGCATGGTCAGGGCGGCGCGCAGCTTATTGGTGAAGAGGGCGCGAAAGGCGATGCGGAGGGATTCGATCAGGTTCATAGGCGTAGACCTATTGCTGAAGCGCAGAGGAGGGTTCTCAGGGAGGGCTTTGCCCTCCCTGAGACCCTCCCTGCGGCACAATCGTACGCGCCTTCACCGGCTCGTCGCCCGCGATCACGCCGTCGCGCACGCTGATGATGCGCTCGGCGTGCTGGGCTACGTCGTGTTCGTGGGTGACGAGGATGATGGTGATGCCATCGCGGTTGAGCTTCTGGAAGATGCCCATAATCTCTTCGCCGGTGCGCGTATCGAGGGCGCCGGTTGGCTCGTCGGCCATGATGATGCGCGGCTCGTTCACCAGGGCGCGGGCAATCGCCACGCGCTGCTGCTGCCCGCCCGAGAGTTCGTTGGGTTTGTGGTGCATCCGTTCCGCCATGCCCACGGCGGCGAGCGCGGCCTGCGCTCGCTCGCGGCGGTTGCCGCCTTTGCCCCCGTAGAGCATCGGCAATTCAACATTGCGAAGGGCCGAGGTGCGCTGGAGCAGCATGTACTGCTGGAAGACGAAGCCGATCTTCTGGTTGCGAATGCTGGCGAGTTGGTTGTCGCTGAGGTCGGCGACGTTCACGCCGTCGAGCTGGTACGTGCCGCCCGTGGGCTGGTCGAGGCAGCCGATGATGTTCATCAGCGTGCTTTTGCCGCTGCCCGACGGCCCCATAATCGCCACCATCTCGCCCTGGTGAATGGTCAGCGAAACCCCGTGCAGCGCGTGAACTTCGACATCGCCCATCGTGTAAACTTTGGTCAGGTCTTTGACCGTGATGAGATCGTGCATTTGATTTGGCCCCAGCGCGCCGGTCAATTGTTTGTACCACGAAGCTCACGAAGAGCACGAAGGTCGGAGATGCATGTCGGCGGTCAGTGGTCAGCGGTCAGTGGTCAGTGGTCAGTGGTCAGTGGTCAGTGGTCAGCGGTCAGTGGTCAGTGGTCAGTGGTCAGTGGTCAGTGGTCAGTGGTCAGTGGTCAGTGGTCAGTGGTCAGTGGTCAGTGGTCAGCGGTCAGTGGTCAGCGGTTGTCCGAACCGACTTACTGCGGTGGCCCTCCCGATGGGTTGTATGTGCTGACGACATCCTGGACAAGCACTTGTTCGCCGACGCTGAGGCCGTTGACAATCTCGACCGACTCGCTGTTGCTGAGGCCAAGCGTCACCTCGCGGCGGTCGCCGGGGTCAGCGGCGGTCTGACCGGGGATGCTGGCCTTCGGCTGAAGGCTGGGGTTGGGCACGAAGACGTAGCTCTTGCCATTCTCGGCGCGCACGGCCCGCCGCGAGACCAGCACCACGCCCTGCTTCTCCTCGGTGATGATGGCGACCACGGCGGTCATGCCGGGGCGCACGCCCGCGCTCGCCTGGTCAAGCGTCACCGTGACCTGATAGGTGGTGGTGCCCGTCGCGCTACGTACCGCCAGGGGCGCAATGTTCGAGACCGTGCCGCCGAAGGTCTGCCCTGAAATGGCGTCAAGCGCAACCTGCACGCGCTGGCCGAGCTTCACCTGGGCGATGTCCAGTTCGTCCACGGGCAGATCAATATGGAAGCTGCTCAGGTCAACGATGGCGATGATCGCCGTGGCGTCGGCAGGCTCGCCGACACGCATATCAACCCGTGCGACGGTGGCGGCGAAGGGCGCACTGAGCGTGCCAAGGGCCAAGTTGCGCTCGGCGCTCTTTACGGCGACTTCGGCGCGGGCCACGGCGGCCTGGCGTGCGGTCAGCGTGCTGGCGGTGGGGTCGGCAAGCAACTTGTCGAGGCCCGCCTGCGCGATGGTGATGTTCGCCGTCTGAACTGCCAGCGTACTCTGGCGTTGTGCGCCGGTCAACTGGGTGAGCTTGGCCTCGGCGCGTTGGACGGCGGCCCTGGCGTCGGCCAAATCCTCGGCCTTTGTGCCGTCGAGGACTTTGGCCCGCGCCGCGACGGCGCTCGTCAGCTCCGCCTCACGGGCAGCCAGGGTACTCAGTTCCGTTTGCTGCGCCTGAGCGTAGGCGGTCTGGGCGTTCTTTAGGGCTGTCTCGGCGTCGGACACGGTGCGCTGGGCCTGTGTCTCCTGATCCTTCTGCGCCTGGGGCAGACCGCCGGGCAGCTTCTCAAGCTCGCGGTTCGCCCAATAGATGCGGCTGAACTCGTCCTGGGCGTTTCGCAGCGCGTTCGCACGGGTCGCCAGATCGTTGCGGGCCTGCTCTTTGGCGGAACTCAGACTGGCGCGGGCGTTATCGAGATTAGTCTGGGCGCTCTGCACTTGCTGCGTAGCGCTGGCAAGCTCGTCTGTGGCGGGGCCAGCCTCAAGGCGAGCCAGCCGCGCCTTGGCCGCGTCGAGGTCGGCGCGGGCGGCGGCGAGGTCGGCCTGGGTGACGGTGCTGGCGGTCTGGGTGTACTGGCTGCGGGCCTGCGCGACCCGCGCCTTCGCTTCGGCGATCTCCTGCGGAGTGGCGCCAGCCAAGAGCGTTTCGAGGTCGGCCTGGGCCTGGCGCACATCGGCCTGAGCCTGCTCGACCTGAAGCTGAAGGCCGACCGTGTCAATGCGGGCCAGCGGTTGGTCGGGCGCGAGCGTGTCGCCGGGTTTGACGAGAATGGCGGCGACGGTGCCGCTGGCGGCGAAGCGCAGCTCGGCCTGGGCCTGCGGCTCGATGTTGCCCGTCGCGCTGACGGTGGCGGCAATCGTGCCGCTGGTGGCCGCGCTGGTCTGCCAGCCGGTGGGCAGCGTGCCGGGGACGGCACCGCGTGGGGTTAGGGCGAATGCAGCCACCGCAAGCGCGGCCAAGGCCAGAACCACGCCGCCGATGATCAGGGGCATGCGGCGTCCGTTGCGGTTGCGCTTGCGTGGAGTGGCCGTTGCAGCCATCGTACACGCTCCTTCAAGGATCTAGATGCGGTTTCAGGTGCCCGGTGTCAGGGTTCAGGCCGAACGATGCGGTTTCAGGTGCCCGGTGTCGGGGTTCAGGCCGAGCGATAACGCCTTTACGAACCTTGTCAGCGCTGAGGTGACACCTCAGTATCCCAGAAAAGACGCGCCGGTGTATCCCGCTGTTGCACGAGGCGGTGCCAGCGTACAGGCGAGGGACGGTCGTCCTTGAGGACGACCGTCCCTCGCGATGGTGGAATGTGGCGCGCAGAACTGCGTCGTGGGCGTACACGCGCCACCGCTGCTCAGCGCACGTCGCGCTTCTGGCGGCGGAGCCATGTGCGCGGGTTGAGGGCGTGCCTAAAGCGAGTCACCAGCTCGCGGCCCAAGAGTGCGGCACCAATCCAGAAGGTCGCCTCGCCTACCACGACAAGCGCGACGCTCACCCCGGCCTTCACCTCGGTGGCGACGGGGAGGAACGGTACGCCAAAGAGCAAGAGGTAGGCCACGGTCGAAAGCACCACCAGCACGAGGCCGAGGATGCGTCCGAGCTGCCCTGTTTTACGCTTGACGGGCGCGTCCATACCAACCTGCTACTTTCTAGGTGATCATGGGTGATCACGCGGAAATTCCTGCTTCATCCCAGCGTGCCATCCAAGGATGGTCGTACCGCTAGTCCACAGGCCGGTTTTACGTCTCGATGGAGCCACACAACCGAGACGACTGGTTCAGGCCCCAGCGAGCCGTACGGCCTCATCCCGAATATTTCGGGCCGCGTTCAGGTCACGGTCAAGCACGGTGTTGCACGCTGGGCACGTCCATGCCCGCATCGCTAGGGTGAGGTTCGGATTCACCGACCCACAGTGGTTACAGGTTTTGCTGGATGGGTAGAACCGCCCTATCGCGACGACCCGACTTCCTGCCGCAGGAGCCTTGTAGTCCAGTTGGCGGCGGAACTCGGCAAATCCTACGTCGCTGATGGCTTGGGCAAGGCAGTGGTTTTTCCGCATCCCCGCGACGTTGAGGTCTTCAATGCCCACCAGTGCGGCACGCCGCACGAGATACGTGGTCAGTTTGTGCAGCACGTCCTTGCGCTGGCAGGCGACCCGGAAATGGGCTTTTGCCAGCTTCAGAACGGCCTTCTGGCGGTTCGCACTGCCCTTCATCTTGCGGCTCACCGACCGTTGCAGCCGCTTGACCGTGCGGAGCGCAGCCTTGAGGTGTTTTTGGTTCTCAACCACCTCGCCCTCGCTCGTGACCGCCAGCGCTTTGATACCGAGATCCACCCCAATGGCCGGGCCGGTGTGGGTTGGCGGCGTGTGGGCAACCTCCACCTGGATGCTGATCCACCACCACCCGGCCTGATACCGAATCGTCGCGCCGAGGATCTTCCCC
>CAIWXH010000228.1 GCA_903916565.1 uncultured Oscillochloris sp.
CTCACCCCTTCACCTCGTCACCCCCTCACCCCCTCACCCCCTCACCCCAGACATTCCTCCTCCACGGCGTCACTGGCAGCGGCAAGACCGAGGTGTACCTGCGGGCGATTGCGCGGGCGCTGCGCCTGGGCAAGCAGGCTCTGGTACTGGTGCCCGAGATCGCCCTGACCGCCCAATTGGTGCGCCGTTTCGCCGCACGTTTCCCTGGTAAGCTGGCGGTGCTGCACAGCGGCCTGGGCATGGGCGAGCGCTACGACGAGTGGCGGCGTTTGCGCCGGGGCGAGGCCCGCCTAGCCATCGGTTCGCGCTCGGTAGTCTTCGCGCCGCTGCCTGAGCTTGGCCTGATCGTGGTGGATGAGGAGCACGAGCAAACCTACAAGCACGACGCTGGCCCGCGCTATCACGCTCGCGATACGGCCCTGCGTCTGGCCGAGATCACTGGCAGTGTGATCATCCTCGGCAGCGCTACGCCTAGTGTCGAGAGCTACCAGGCCGCCCGTGCGGGCCGCTACCACCTACTGGAAATGCCTGACCGCGTGGGTGGCGGGATTGGTGCCGACGGTCTGCACCGCTCCGAGACGCTGCCTCTGCCGCCGGTGCGCCTCGTGGACATGCGCCACGAGCTTCAGTCGGGCAACCGCTCGATCTTCTCGCACCTGCTCCAGCAGGCTCTGGATGAGACTCTGAGGCGGAAGGAGCAGGCTATCCTTTTCCTCAACCGGCGCGGGGCCGCCTCGTTTGTGATGTGCCGCGACTGTGGCCAAGTCGTTGGCTGCCCGGCCTGCTCTAACCCGCTCACAATGCACTACGATGGCACACCCAGCGATCAACGACCCCGGAATGCAGCCATCAGCCCTCCGCCCTCAACCCTGCTCTGCCACTCGTGCGGCTTCCGCACAGCGGTGCCCGTGGTCTGCATGCAGTGCCTCAGCCCACGGATCAGAGACTTTGGCGTAGGCACGCAGCGAGTGGCCGATGACGTGGCGAAGATGTTCCCGCAGGCGCGGGTGCTGCGCTGGGATCGCGACACGGCGAGCGGCAAGGGTGCCCACAGCCGTATGCTCGACGCCTTCTTGGACGGCAAGGCTGATGTGCTGGTGGGAACCCAGATGATCGCCAAGGGTCTGGATTTGCCCATGGTCTCGCTGGTGGGCGTGATCGCCGCCGACACGGGCTTGCACATGCCGGACTTTCGCAGCGGCGAGCGGGCCTTCCAACTGCTCACCCAGGTAGCAGGGCGGGCCGGGCGGCGCAGCGCGGGCGCCCAGGTGATCATCCAGACCTACAACCCCGAGCATTACGCGCTCCAGGCCGCCCAGGAACACGACTTCAAGGCGTTCTTCACCCAGGAGATTGCCTACCGCCGCGAGATGGGCTACCCGCCCTTCAGTCGGCTGGTGCGTTTCGTCTACGCATCGACCAGCGAGGCGGGCTGCCAGCGCGAGGCCGAGTCCCTGGCTGCGCGCATCCTCGCCCTGATCGAAACACGCCACCTAGAGGGCTGGGGGCTGGTTGGCCCGGCACCGGCCTTCTTCCAGCGCGCCCGTGGGCGCTGGCGCTGGCACCTCATCCTGCGCGCCCCCGAGGCGCAGGCCGAGAGCCGCGCTGTTGGGGCTTTCCTCGACGCCCTTGGCCCGCTCCGTGGCTGGATCATGGACGTGGATCCTGTCCAGGTATTGTGACGTGGGCCTTCTCTTTTAATTAAAAAAACCACCCATCTATTTGGTTGAAAATACCAGCGAATCTGGCATTTTCAACCAAATATATAATCATTACCTCCGCATGCGCGGATCGAGGGCGTCGCGCAGACCGTCGCCCACGAGCGAGAAACTGAGCATGGTGGTGGCGATCATCAGGGAGGGGAAGAGGCCCAGGTGCCAGTAGACCTGGATGTAGGAGAAAGAGTTCCCGACCATTTTGCCCCAGCTAGGCAGCGGGTCGTTGATGCCCAGGCCGAGGAAGCTCAGCCCGGCCTCGGTGAAGATCGCCGTGGGCACGCCCAGGGTCACGGCGATGATCAGCGGGGTGAGGGCGTTGGGCAACAAATGGCGGAACATGATTTGGATGGTGGGCGTGCCGATCACCCGCGCCGCCTCGATGAACTCGCGCTCGCGCAGGGCGAGAATCTGGGCACGGGTGAGTCGGCAGATCTCGACCCAGCCGATCAGGGCGATGGCCAGGATGACATTCAGCATGCTGCTGCCGAAAATCGAGACGAGGAAGAGCGCGAAGAGTACCTGCGGGATGGCGCTGAACACCTCGATCACCCGTGCGACCAGGAAATCAACCCAGCCGCCCAGGAATCCCGCCGCCAGTCCCAGAGAGACGCCCAGCAGCAAGGCGATGGCCTGCACCGAGAAGCCCACGGTGAGCGAGATGCGCGCCCCGTAAATGATTCGGCTGAGCATGTCGCGGCCAACCTCGTCGGTGCCCAGCCAGTGCCTGGCGCTCGGGAACTGCTTGGCCTCACGCAGCACGGCGAAGTCGTAGTCCGTGGGGGCCAGGACGTTGGCGAAGAGTGCCATACATACCAGCAGCATCACTACCACAAACGCTGCCATCGCCAGCTTGTTTTTCGCAAAGCGCGCCGCCGCATCGCTCCACAGGGTGCGTGACGGGCGTGGGTTGATCGGGACGGTGGCGCTCATGCGTACCCCTGGCGATTGTGGATTGTGGATTGTGGATTGTGGATTGGCGCTCAATCTGCACTCTGCAATCACAACAGACAACCATGCGATTTGCGTACACCACCCAATGAAAATAGCCGCTGATGCTTGATTATCGGCTATTACTACAGTTGTAAATATCTTCGCAGAAAGGCTCCCGCCGATCACCCCCC
>CAIWXH010000229.1 GCA_903916565.1 uncultured Oscillochloris sp.
GGAAGAGGGCGGGCGGCACACGCCGTTCTTCCCCGGCTACCGGCCCCAGTTCTACGTGCGGACGACGGACGTGACCGGGTCGATTCAACTGCCGGAGGGCATGGAGATGGTGATGCCGGGCGACAACGTGCAGATGGGCGTCGAGTTGATTGTGCCCGTTGCCATCGAAGAGGGACTGCGCTTCGCCATCCGCGAAGGTGGCCGCACCGTTGGCTCTGGCGTCGTCACCAAGATCCAGGAGTAGCTGGTTTTTTCAGTAGGGCGGAGGGAAATGCTCCGCCCTACTGTATCGTGATAGAGGAACACTATGGCCAAGCAGAAGGTGCGTATTCGCCTAAAGGCGTATGACCACAAAATTCTAGACCAATCAGCCCGCCAGATCGTCGAGGCCGCTGAACGAACTGGAGCCCTTGTCGCCGGGCCGGTGCCGTTGCCCACCAAGATCGAGAAGTACAGCGTGATCCGCTCGCCCTTCATCGACAAAGACTCGCAGGAGCAGTTCGAGATCAGGACCCACAAACGCCTGATTGATGTGCTTGACCCGAGCCAGCAGACGATTAATGCCCTGATGAAGCTAAACCTGCCGGCTGGCGTAGATATCGAGATTAAACTCTAAAGCGTTTAACCCTCGCATTGGTGAGAGCCCCGCAAAAAACGGCCCGTTAGGCTCTCTCAGATCACCTTAAGAGCGCAAGGAAGCCAGAGAAAAAGGCAGCCGCTGCGCGGAGACGCATGCTGCGGAGGTAGCAGTAATGGTTAATGGTTTGTTAGGTCGCAAGGTGGGCATGACGCAAGTCTTCACCGAGAAGGGTGAGGTTGTGCCGGTAACGGTGATTAACGCCGGGCCGTGCGTGGTCACCCAGGTGCGTATCGCTGAGCGCGACGGCTACAATGCGGTGCAGCTCGGCTACGAGCAGGTCGAGGCCCGCAAGCTGACGAAGCCCCAGCAGGGCCACCTGAAGGCCGCCGGGACGCTCGTTCGGTTCTTGCGCGAGTTTACCGCCGATGACCCCCAGGCGCACAGCGTCGGCGAGATTATCAACGTCGCGTTGTTCCAGGCCGGTCAGAAGGTGGACATCTCGGGGAACTCGAAGGGTCGCGGTTTCGCCGGTGTGGTCAAGCGGCACCACTTTCGGGGTGGCCCCAAGACCCACGGTCAGAGCGACCGCCACCGCGCCCCTGGCTCGATTGGCGCCGGTACGACGCCAGGCCGCGTGTGGAAAGGCCAGAAAATGGCCGGTCGCATGGGCGGCAAGCGCGTGACGGTGCAGAACCTTGAGGTCGTTGAGGTGCTGGCCGACAAAAACCTGATTCTGGTCAAGGGCTCCGTCCCCGGCGCCCGTAGTGGCCTGCTCCAGATCCGCCGTGCGGTGAAGGGCTAAGGGGAAAAAGAGATGCAGGCGACACTCTATAACCAGGGCGGCGAGCAGATCGGCTTGATCGATCTCAATGACTATCTCTTCGGCGTGACGCCGAATGTGCCCCTGATGCACCAGTATGTGGTGATGCAGGCCGCGAACAAGCGCCAGGGCACCCAGAGTACCAAAGGGCGCGGCGAGGTCAAAGGGAGCACGCGCAAGATTTACCGCCAGAAGGGCACTGGCCGGGCACGTCAGGGGACGATCCGCGCCCCTCACCACATGGGCGGCGGTATTGCTCACGGCCCGCACCCACGCTCGTATCGGCTCAATATGCCGCGCAAGATGCGCCGCCTGGCGGTGCGCTCGGCGCTTTCAGCCAAGTACGCCGCAGCGGCGATTCGCTTTGTCGATAGCTTGGCCTTCGAGCGGCCGCGCACCAAAGATGCGCTGGCCTTGCTTGCGGCGCACGGCTTTACTACCGGCAAGACGCTCATCGTTGTGGACAGCAAGAACGAGCAGAACCAGATTGTCCAGCGCTCGGCCAACAATCTGCCGCACGTCAAGACGCTGCTTGCCAGCTATCTGAATGTGCGCGATCTGCTCCAGTTCGACCATATCATCCTACCCCAGGCCGCGATCGCGGTGATCGAAGGGATCCTGGGGAACGGCGCCGGCGCGGCGGCGGCGAGCGAGGAGGAGTAGCCCCGATGCCTACGCCGCATGAGATTATCATCCGCCCGCTGATCACCGAGAAGAATACCGGCCTGATGGTCTACAACAAGTATTCTTTTGAGGTAATCCGCGCCGCGTCGAAGCCCGAGATCAAGCAGGCCGTCGAGACAATTTTTAGTGTCTCGGTTTCCAAAGTTCATACCATGCACGTGCGCGGTAAGCTCAAGCGCCGTGGTCGCGAGGTGGGCTACACCCGCGAGTGGAAAAAGGCGATCGTCACCCTTGTTCCGGGCGACCGGATCGAGATCTTCGAGAGCTGAGGTAGCACAATGGGTGTCCGTAAATACAAGCCAACCTCGGCTGGTCGCCGCAATATGTCGGTTTCGACCTTCGAGGATCTGACCAAGAAGCGGCCAGAGCCTGGTCTGATCGAGCCGCTGCGGAAGCGGGCTGGTCGCAATAACCGGGGTCGGATTACCACGCGCCACCGGGGCGGCGGTCACAAGCGCTTCTATCGCATCATTGACTTCAAGCGCAACAAACTCGGCGTTCCGGGTAAGGTGCAGGCGCTTGAGTACGATCCTAACCGCACCGCGCGCATTGCCCTGATCGCCTATGCCGACGGCGAGAAGCGCTATATTCTCGCGCCGGTCGGGCTGAAGGTCGGCGACGCGATCAGCAGTGGCTCCGACGCCGACATCCGTCCAGGGAATGCGCTGCCGTTGAGCGCCATCCCGCTCGGTACCCAGATTCATAACCTTGAGCTGGAGATCGGTCGTGGCGGCGTGCTGGTGCGTAGCGCTGGCACCTCGGCCCAGTTGATGGCGAAAGAGGGCGACTACGCCACCGTGCGTATGCCCTCGGGCGAGATGCGCCAGATTCATGTGCGCTGCATCGCCACCATCGGCCAGGTTGGCAACGCTGACCATCAGAACGTGCGCCTCGGCAAGGCCGGTCGCTCGCGCTGGCTGGGTCGGCGGCCTACGGTGCGCGGTACGGTGATGAACCCCCGCGACCATCCCCACGGCGGTGGCGAGGGCCGTGCGCCCCGTGGTATGAGTACCCCCAAGACGAAATGGGGCAAGCCCGCCCACGGTGTCAAGACCCGCAACAATAAGCGCACGGATCGCTTCATTGTGCGGCGGCGGAAGGTCTAAAGGCGCAGCATGCTGCGCCCCAACAACTGAATGGTCTTTGGCGATAGGTCGTAAATCCCCTCTAGGGATATGACCTATCGCCTAAAGGCCGTAGCCCGTAGGAGGCATTAGCGATGTCCCGTTCCTCGAAGAAAGGCCCTTACGTTGACATCAGGCTGCTCGAGCGCGTGGAGGACATGAACCGCGCCAGCGAGAAGCGGGTGTTGCGAACGTGGTCGCGTGACTCGACCGTCTTCCCGCAGATGATCGGCCACACGATTGCTGTCCACGACGGTCGCCGCCATGTGCCGGTGTACCTCACCGAGAATATGGTCGGCCATAAGCTCGGCGAGTTTGCGCCCACCCGGCTCTTCCGTGGCCACGGTGGCAAGAAGGCCGACAAGCGCGGCAAAATGAAGTAGCGACGCCCGGGGCTCATACCCGGTGCGGCCCGTCCAGGTCGCGTACACAACTCGTGATGTGTGGTACAATGGTCGGGTTTGCTATGCGCGCCGCACCTGCCGGTAGCGCCCGGAGCGCAGACGAGTAAAACGATGGAAGTCAAAGCTATAACGCGCTTGGTGCGAATCTCGCCGCTGAAGGTTCGCCTGGTGATGGATGTGGTGCGGGGCATGCCAGTTGCGAAAGCCCTGGCAACGCTGAACTACATGCCGCAGAAGGCAGCTCGCGAGGTGTCCCGCACGATCAAGTCGGCGTCGGCCAATGCCGAGCACAATTTCGACCTTGACCCCAATGTCTTGGTGGTCAAGCGCATTTTCGCCGACCAGGGTCCGGTTTTGAAGCGCTCTATGCCGCGAGCTCGCGGTATGGCCAATAAGATCCGTAGGCCGACGACCCACATCACGGTGATCGTTGACGACGGATCAGACTACTAGGCTGCCAGCAGTAGGAGGCACTCTTGGGACGCAAGGTTCATCCGATCGGCTTTCGCCTCGGCTACATCAAAGACTGGCAGTCGAAGTGGTTCGCTGAAGGCGACGCCTACACTACCCAGCTCCACGAGGATCTTGCGCTACGCAAGCTCATCGCGAAGGAACTCGCCAACGCCGGTGTGTCGCGGATTGAGATCGAGCGCTCGGCCAATAAGGTCGAGGTGACGGTCTTCACCGCTAAGCCCGGTATCGTGATCGGCAAGCGCGGCGCAAATGTCGATCTGCTCAAGAACGCCCTTGAGAAGCGCACGGGCAAGAAGATCAAGCTGAACATTCAGGAGATCCACCAGCCCGAGCTTGATGCCCAGCTTGTGGCTGAGAGCATCGGCGAGCAGATTAACAAGCGCGTTAGCTACAAGCGTGCGATGAAGCAGGCTGTCCAACGCGCCCGGCGCCTGGGTGCTCAGGGCGTTCGCATCAAGTGTTCAGGGCGCCTTGGTGGGGCCGAGATGTCGCGCATCCAGAGCGAGAGCGAGGGCCGCGTGCCGCGCCATACGCTCCGTGCCGATATTGACTACGCCACGGTTCACGCTCACACCACCTACGGACGGATCGGCGTCAAGGTCTGGATCTACAAGGGCGAGGTCTTCCCTGATAAGCTTGGGAAGGCGCTGGTCGAGCAGCAGGTGAGCGCCCCTGAGCGCAACGAGCGTAGCGAGCGTCGGCCAAGGAGGGGCGACAATGCTTCTTCCTAAGCGCACGAAGTATCGCAAGATGCAGAAGGGCCGCAGCGAGGGTCTCTCGTATCGCGGCAACAGTGTGGCCTTCGGTGACTACGGTCTGATGGCGCTTGAGCCAGTCTGGATCACCAGCCGTCAGATTGAGGCCGCCCGCCGCACGATTACGGGCTACATCAAGCGCGGTGGCAAGGTCTGGATTCGGATCTTCCCCGACAAGCCGGTGACCCAGAAGCCCGCCGAGACCCGCATGGGTGGCGGTAAGGGCAGCGTCGATCACTGGGTGGCGGTGATTAAGCCTGGGCGCGTGCTGTTCGAGCTCGGTGGCGTAAAAGAGGATGTCGCCATTGAGGCCCTGAAGCGAGCGGCCCAAAAGTTGCCGATCAAATGCAAGATCATTGGGCGCGATGATGTTGAGCCGGAGGTGAGCAGTGGCGACAGCGAGTGAACTGCGAACCCTTGATGAGACGAGGCTGCGCGACCAGATCAAGGGCTACTACGAGGAGTTGTTTAACCTGCGCTTCCAGAAGGTCACTGGACGCCTGACCAACACAGCCCGTTCGCGCCAGGTGAAGAAGGAGATCGCGCGGATTAAGACCGTTCTGCGCGAGCGCGAACTGGGGCAGGAGTAGCAACTATGAGTGAGATCGAGCAGCCGCGCACCGTTCGCAAGACCCAGAAGGTCGGGCGTGTGGTGAGCGATAAGATGACGAAGACGGTGGTGGTGGCGGTGGATTATCTGAAGCCGCACCCGCTCTACCGGAAGATTATCCGCAAGACGAGCAAGTTCCACGCCCACGACGAGGAGAACACCTGCAAGGTGGGCGATGTGGTACGTATCGAAGAGACGCGCCCCCTGAGTCGCACCAAGCGCTGGCTTGTGATCGAGATCGTTCAGCGCGGCGAGGAGTAACGGCCATGATCCAGCCCCAGACCCGCCTGAAGGTTGCCGATAATACCGGCGCCAAAGAGATTATGTGCATCCGCGTCCTTGGTGGCTCGGTGGTGCGCTATGGCCGCGTTGGCGACGTGATTGTTGCCAGCGTTAAGCATGCCACCCCCGGCGGCACCGTGAAAAAGGGCGAGGTCGTGCGTGCGGTGATTATTCGCACGGCCAAGGAGTACGGTCGTTCCGACGGCTCACATATTCGCTTCGATGATAACGCCGCCGTGATTATCGGTAAAGAGAATAATCCACGCGGCACCCGTATTTTTGGCCCGGTCGCCCGTGAACTCCGCGAGAAGCAGTTCATGCGGATTGTGTCCCTGGCGCCTGAGGTACTGTAAGGCCTTCGGCCCAGTCGCGGGCCGGGCGAGTAAGAGTAGGTGTCCTTATGCACGTCAAGACTGGTGACGAAGTCCTCGTCATCGCCGGGAAGGATAAGGGGCGGAAAGGCAAAATTAAGCAGTCGATTCCTACACGTGGGCGTGTGGTGATCGAAGGGCTGAACATTGCCAAGCGCCACATGAAGCCTCGTGGCCCCGGCAAGCCCGGCGGGATCATCGACATCGAGGCGTCACTCGATGTCTCGAACGTGATGCTGATTTGCCCCAGTTGCGGTCGTGCCGCGCGCACGGGTCACCGCTTTCTGGAAGAGACCGACCATAAAGGCCGCCCGCGTAAGGTGCGCTTCTGCAAGGCCTGCGACGCGGCAATCGATAAGTAGGCCACGCCCTCAGGGCCGGCGACCGCCGCATGAGCGTCGCCAAGCCCCTGGAGAAGAACTATGCCAGTCCGTTTGCGCGAAAAGTATCAGCAGGAAATTGTCCCTGCCTTGGTGCAGGAGTTCAAGTTTACGTCGGTGATGCAGGCACCCCGCCTGAGCAAAATCGTCGTGAATGTGGGCGTCGGTGAGGCCGTACAGAACTCGAAGGCACTGGATGCTGCCGTCGGTGACATCACGATCATCACGGGCCAAAAGCCGGTGGTCACCAAGGCCCGCAAGTCGATTGCGGCCTTCAAGCTGCGCGAGGGGGTGCCGATTGGGGTCATGGTTACCCTGCGCGGTGATCGGATGTACGACTTTTTTGATCGGCTCGTCCACTTAGCCCTTCCCCGGCTCCGCGATTTTCGTGGGGTCAGTCGGCGCTCATTTGATGGGCGCGGCAACTATAGTCTGGGTTTGCGCGAGCAGATCGTCTTCCCCGATATTGACTACGATAAGATTGATAAGCTTCGGGGTCTTGAGGTCGTGATCGTGACGACCGCCACCGACGACGCGCAGGCGTATGTCCTGCTGAAGCGCCTTGGGATGCCCTTTAAGGATTAGTCTGGGCCAGGAGCAGAGGCTCACCAGCCCAACACTTTAGGAGGAACGACTTTGGCGAAGACGTCCTGGATCGTGAAGGCGAGCCGCCCGCAGAAGTTTAAGGTGCGCGAGTACAACCGTTGCAAGACGTGTGGTCGCTCGCGGGCCTACATGCGTAAATTCGGCATGTGCCGCATCTGCTTCCGTGAGAACGCCCTGAAGGGCCTCATCCCGGGTGTGGTGAAGTCCAGTTGGTAGCAGGTGTACGCTTGAATAGGCACATGGCGCATGAGCCGGCTCTGGCCGGCATCCGAGGTGTGAGGAGGCTCTTGTGAGCGTTAATGATCCCATCGGCGATATGCTGACGCGCATCCGTAACGCCTGCATGGCGCGGAAGATTGTCGTAGACATTCCTGCGTCGAAAATGAAGCTGGCGATTGCGGAAATCCTGAAGCGCGAGGGGTTCATCAGGGAATACAGCGTGGTCGAGGGCAAGCCCTGTAGCACCATTTCGATCACGCTCAAGTATACGTCGGATCGGCGACCGGCCATTACCGGCCTACGCCGCGTTAGCAAGCCTGGCTTGCGTATTTACAGCGGGCGCGACGAGATTCCTCGGGTGCGCGGTGGCCTGGGGTTGAGCATCCTCTCGACGCCGAAGGGCGTGCTGGCTGGGCACGATGCCTGGCGCGAGCACGTAGGCGGCGAGGTGCTCTGCTATGTCTGGTAGGGCACAGGGAGGCTGCAATGTCGCGTATTGGTAAGAAACCCATCACCCTGCCGAAGGGTGTGGATGTGACTGTGGGCGAGGGGAACTTGGTTACGGTCAAGGGGCCGAAGGGCACGCTGATCCAGCAACTTCACCCTGACATGGTGATCGCGCATGAGAGTGGCGATCTCATCGTCAATCGGCCCTCGGACGGTAAGCTGCATAAGGCGCTCCACGGCCTGACCCGCACGCTGATCAGTAATATGGTCGTCGGGGTCACTGATGGCTGGCAGCGCGCCCTTGAGATTAACGGGGTCGGCTACCGTGCGGTGCTGGAGGGGAAGACGCTGGTGTTGAGCCTCGGCTTCTCGCATCAGGTGCGCCTCGAACCGCCTACGGATGTGCAGTATGTGGTTGGTGAGCGCAAAAGCGCCAACGACCCGCTGGCCCTCTTCGTGCGCGGGATTGACAAGCAGGTTGTTGGTGAGCAGGCGGCCAAGCTCCGTGGCCTGCGCCCGCCCGAACCCTACAAGGGCAAGGGTGTCAAGTACGCCGAAGAGAAGATTCGCCGTAAGGCCGGTAAGGCTGGTAAGGCGAAGTAGGGGCGAAGCATGCTACGCCTCTGTAAGGTTGTTGAGCGGCTGTCTCTGGCGATAGGGGATAGAATCTCTGTCGCGTCAGTGAGGATATAGATTATGGGTAGGCGATCTCCCCGCGAGCTGCGTGTCCGGCGCCACTTTCGCCTGCGGAAGCGGGTGACCGGCAGCGTCGAGCGGCCACGGCTGAATGTCTTCCGCAGCAACGTGCATATCTACGCCCAGGTCATTGACGACGTGAAGGGTCACACCTTGGCGGCGGCCTCGACCAACGAAAAGGGCTGGGGTGCCGAGGACGAGGCGAAGACCAAGACTGAGCAGGCCACCATCGTCGGTCGGCTGCTTGCCGAGCGCGCCTTGGCCGCCGGCGTGACCAAGGTCGTGTTTGACCGTGGCGGCTTTAAGTACCACGGGCGGGTGAAGGCGCTGGCCGAGGCTGCGCGCGAGGCCGGCCTGAACTTCTAGGCCCAGTGGGCCCCTTTTGGAGGCAACGTGAAGCGAGAACGCATTAACGCCGACGCGCTGGAACTTGAGGAGCGCGTGGTCCAGATTAACCGCGTCTCCAAGGTGGTGAAGGGCGGCCGCCGCTTCAGCTTCAGCACCGTGGTAGTCGTCGGCGACGGCAAAGGCCACGTCGGCGTCGGTATGGGCAAGGCCGCTGAGGTTCCCGAGGCGATTCGCAAGGGCACCGAGGCCGCTAAGCGTAATCTCATTCGTATTCCGCTCGTGGGCACCACGGTGCCCCACGATGTGATCACTAAGTTCTCGGCCACGAAGGTGATGCTCCGTCCGGCAGCCCCTGGTACCGGCGTCATCGCCGGTCGTGGGGTGCGCCCGGTCGTCGAGGCTGCCGGGATCAAGGACATTCTGTCTAAGGTCTATGGCAGCAACAACCCGGTCAATGTGGTCAAGGCGGCGTTCCAGGCGCTCAGCGAGCTGAGTTCACTGAGCGAGATGGCCCGTCGGCGTGATTTGACGCCGCAGGAGTTGATCGCCCGCCGTGCCCGCCGCGAGCCGGTCGTTGAGGAGGCTCAGCCGTGAGCAAGCTCCGCATCACCTATAAGAAGAGCATGATCGGGTACGCCAAGAATCAGAAAGAGACGATCAAGTCGCTTGGTCTGCGTAAGCTTGGCCATTCGGTGATTAAGCCGGATAACGCCTCGGTGCGGGGCATGATCTTTACGGTCAGGCACCTCGTGGTGATCGAGGAAGTCGGCGACGAGGTGACGGCATGAAACTCCACGATCTCAAGCCCGCCGAGGGCTCACACCGTAAGACCAAGCGGATTGGTCGCGGTCACGGCTCCGGCAAGGGCAAGACCTCGGGCAAGGGTATGATGGGCCAGAAGGCCCGCCGTGGCCCCGGCCCCTATCGCACCTTTGAGGGCGGTCAGAACCGCCTCGTGAAGCGCATGCCGTTCAAGCGTGGCTTCACGAACATCTTTCGCGTCGAGTATCAGGTGGTCAACCTTGAGGTCTTTGAGGCGTGGCCTGCGGACGTGGTGGTGACGCCCGAGGTGCTGCTTGAGCGGCGGATCATTCGCAAGAAGACCCTGCCGCTGAAGATCCTTGGCCAGGGCGAACTGGGTCACGCCGTAACGGTGCAGGCCCATAAGTTCTCGGCCAGCGCCAAGCAGAAGATTGAGGCTGCGGGCGGCACCGTCGTCGAGTTGCCCTGGATCATAGAGCGCCACTCGCGCTCGCGTGGGCCGAACCCCTCGGCGCGCAACGCCGAGGCTAAGAAGGCGAAGGCTTAGGTTATTCTACGCACACCACGGTGGTGTAGCCGCTGTGGTGTGCGCGAGGAAACGTTCGATGCTCCAGGCTCTTGTTCGCGCCATTCAGTTGCCCGACCTGCGTCGGCGTGTCCTCTTTACGCTGGGGATGCTGCTGATCTTTCGCCTGATCGCGCACATCCCGGTGCCTAATATCAATCCCGCCTCGCTCGCGCAGTTGCAACAGGCGCTATCGACCAATCAGCTTGCTCAGCTCCTCAATATCTTCGCCGGAGGCGCGCTCCAGAATTTCTCGGTCGCCGCGATGGGCGTTTACCCGTACATCACGGCGTCGATTATCATGCAGTTGCTCCAGCCGCTGATCCCGGCACTTCAGGAGTTGCAGAAAGAGGGCGAGCAGGGCCGCGTCAGGCTGAACCGCTACCAGATGTGGCTGACCATCCCCCTGGCCTACCTCCAGGCGTATGGGCAGACCCTGACCCTTGAGCGTTCGGTCAACCCGACCGGGGTGCTGGCCTCGTCGCTGTTTCGCTCAAACTTCGACATCATTGGTAATTTTCTGCCGACCTTTACCATCCTGACGGCGATGGTGGCCGGGACGATGTTGTTGGTCTGGCTTGGTGAGCAGATCAACGAGCGTGGGATCGGCCAGGGCATCTCGGTGATCATCTTCGGCGGAATTGTCTCGCGCCTGCCTGGTCTGATCGTCCAGGGTTTCCAGATCAGCACAGCGGGTGATTTCGGGACGATCCTGGGCATCATCGGTTTCCTGGCGATTGCGTTGCTGACGATTGTCGGCATCGTGCTGATTCAGGAAGGGCAGCGCCGGATTCCCGTGCAGTATGCGAAGCGGGTGCGGGGCAACAAAGTCTATGGCGGGCAGAGCAGCCATGTTCCGCTGAAGGTGAACATGGCGGGCATGATCCCGCTGATCTTCGCCCAGAGCATCATCATCTTCCCAGGGATTGTGGCCTCGTGGTTCTATCGCCCCGGCACCGAGGGGTTCGGCAACGCCGTAGCTAGCTTCTTCTACAACACCTTCAACCCGACCGGCGCTGGCGGTGGTTGGCTCTATATGACCTTGCTCTTCCTGCTGACGGTGGGCTTCACGTACTTCTACACCGTCGTGCTTTTCCAGCAGCAGGACATCCCAGATAACCTTCAGCGCAACGGCGGCTTCATCCCAGGCATTCGCCCTGGCAAGGCTACTGAGCAGTACCTGGGCCGTGTGCTGAACCGGATCACGTTGGCAGGGGCGTTGTTCCTGGGTCTGATCGCGGTGCTGCCGTTCCTAACCCAGACGATCACGGGTGTTCAGCTTGGGTTGGGCAGTACCGCCCTGCTGATTGTGGTGGGTGTGGCCGTCGATACCATGCGGCAACTCGAGTCGCAGTTGATTATGCGCGACTATGAGGGCTTTCTGAGCCGCTAGACGCCCGTGTCTTGGCGGGAATGTGGTATTATCGGGGATGACACGCAGCATCATGTAGTGGGCTGTGTGTCGCCCAGCATCAGATGGACACCCCTTCTGGGCCGCACACGAACAGCCTTGGGGCGCGCAAAGAGGCGCGCAACGTATAGCTGAGCGAAGAGAGCGCCGACATGACCACCAACGTAATCTTGCTTGGCCCTCCCGGAGCAGGGAAGGGCACCCAAGCGAAGACCCTTGCCGAGCGAACTTTATTGACTCATGTGGCGAGCGGCGACCTCTTTCGGGCGGCGCTGCGCGAGGGTACGGAGCTTGGCATGCTCGCCAAGTCATACATGGATCGCGGTGAACTGGTGCCGGATGAGGTCGTGATCCGAATGATTCTAGAGCGGATCAAGGCCCCTGATTGCGAGCTGGGCGTGATCTTTGACGGCTTCCCGCGCACGCGGGAGCAGGCTGTGGCGCTTGGGGCCTCGATGGCTGCACATAACAGCAAGATTGACGGCGTGCTCTACCTGAGTGTGCCGAATGATGTGTTGCTGCGCCGGATCGCCGGGCGCCAAACCTGCAAAACTTGTGGGGCCACGTTCAACATCTACTACTTCCCGTCGCATAAACCGGGAATTTGTGATGCATGTGGCGGTAAGCTCTACCAGCGCAGTGATGACTCGATGGAAACGGCCCAACATCGCCTGGATGTCTACTTCGCTCAGACGATGCCGCTGATTGAGCATTACCAGCGGCAAGCCATTCTGTACGAGATTGATGGTCAGCGCGAGATTACATGGGTGAATGAGGCGATGCTGCGGGCCTTGAGCCAGTTTATGGTGACATCAGCGCAGCCGAAGGAGTGATATGTCGAAAAAGAAGGATGTGATCGAGATGGAGGGCACCATCACGGAACCATTGCCAAATGCGATGTTCCGGGTGGAGTTGGAGAATGGACACGAGGTGCTCGCCCACATCTCGGGCAAGATGCGTATGAACTATATTCGTATTTTGAAGGGTGACCGGGTGTTGGTGGAACTCTCACCGTATGACTTAACCCGGGGCCGCATCACGTACCGCTACAAGTAGGCGGATCTCTGTTCGTGACCGTTGTGCACTAGGCGGGTATAGATCGGCGGTCGGAAGTTCGCCGATAGGAGGACTGTTGTGAAAGTACGCGCTTCGGTCAAGCCCCGCTGCGAGTACTGCAAGGTGATTAAGCGCAAGGGTGTGATCCGCGTGATCTGCTCGCGCACGCCGAAGCACAAGCAGCGCCAGGGTTAGGGACGCAGGGGCAGCCGTCGGACAACGCAGCCGTGGGCTGTGCGGATGGGCTGCAGTAGAGCCGGTACGTATAGCAGGACGAGGATCTTCATGGCACGTATCGCTGGGGTTGATATCCCCCGCAACAAAAAAATTGGGATCTCGATCACCTACATCTTCGGGATCGGGCACTCCAATGGCGCTGATATTCTGCGTAAGGCCAATGTGAACGCCGAGGCCCGCGTCCGTGACCTCACCGAGGAGGAGGTTGGGCGTATCCGCGAGGTGGTGGATCGCGAGTATCGGGTCGAGGGTGATCTGCGCCGCGAGGTGCAGTTGAACATTAAGCGGCTTATGGATATTGGCTGCTATCGGGGGTTGCGCCACCGTCGCGGCATGCCGGTACGCGGCCAGCGCACCCGCACGAATGCGCGCACCCGCCGTGGTCGCAAGGGCCAGGCGATTGGGATCAAGAAGAAGACGGCAAAGAAGTAACAGCCTCTACTGCTCTGTTACGCACAGGTGAGGGCCTGAACCGCCCGCCTGTGCTGACTGTGTGTTAAGGAGAATGGCATGCCCCCGAAGGGACAGAAGGGTGGAGCGGCGGCGGCGAGGCAGCGCGGAAAGCGCCGTGAGCGCAAGAATGTGCCGCGTGGTCAGGCCCATGTGCTCAGCACCTTTAACAATACGATTGTGACAATCACTGACCCCCAGGGTGCGGTGGTCTGCTGGGCCAGCGCTGGACAGTCTGGCTTCAAGGGTTCGCGCAAGAGTACCCCGTACGCGGCCCAGGTGACGGCGGATACCGCCGCTCGCAAGGCGATGGAAAACGGGATGCGCTCGCTTGAGGTGTTTGTGAAGGGCCCTGGCTCCGGTCGCGAGGCCGCTGTTCGTTCGTTGCAGTCGGCGGGGCTGCAGGTGTCGTCGATTACCGACGTGACCCCGATCCCCCACAATGGCTGCCGCCCACCCAAGCGCCGCCGCGTGTAGGGGCGCAGGATCCTGCGCCCTTGCACATGCGCCGGGTATCGGTATCGGTCTGTGACAACTTGACGGTGAGACGACCGTGGATGGTTCCGCAGGGCACAGCTCCCTGGCGCCCCCTACGGTGGAGACGCCCCGACTGGGCGTCGAGCGCCCGTCTCGTCGTACGAAAGATGAAGAGAGGACTCCCCACGATATGGCGCGTTTTCATGGTCCTGTCGGCAAAGTAAGCCGACGCCTCGGTATCGGTATCACTGAGAAGGGTACCCGCATTCTCCAGAAGCGGCCCTTTCCCCCTGGTCAGCACGGCCCCACTGCGCGCCGTCGCCAGGTCTCTGACTATGGGCTGCAACTGCTTGAGAAGCAGAAGGTGAAGTATATCTATGGTGTGCTGGAGCGTCAGTTCCGCCGCACCTTCGAGCAGGCCTCACGCCGTAGTGGTGTGACGGGTGAGTATCTGCTCAGCTTGCTCGAGCGCCGCCTTGACAATGTGGTGTATCGGCTGGGCCTTGCGACGACGCGCTCTCAGGCCCGCCAGTTGGTCACCCACGGCCACATTGTGGTTGATGGTCGCAAGACCAATATCCCCTCGTATACCGTGAAGGTGGGCCAAGTGATTGCGGTGCGTCCCGAGAGTCGCCGTCGCGCCTACTTCAAGAATTTGGTCGATAGCGGCGAACTCAATAAGTATCGGGCGCCCGACTGGCTGCGCCTAACCCCCGCCGAGATCTCTGGCTCGATTGTGTCGTTGCCACGACGCGAGGACGCCGAGGCTGGCATTAACGAGCAGCTGATCGTCGAGTTCTACAGCCGCTAGGATTTCTCTCAGATAACGGCGTGTGGGGGTGTGGGCTGTTGACCAGGCTGACGCCGGTTCGGCCCGCCCCCCCGGCTGTTGTCTGCGACCGATAGCTAAGGAGGCGTGACGTGCTTGACATCGCCATGCCCAAGATCGAGGTTGTGCAGGCCGCAGAGAAGTTCGGGCGTTTCAAGATTGAACCTCTTGACCCCGGCTATGGGCACACCCTGGGCAATGCGCTCCGGCGGGTGTTGCTTTCGTCGATCCCTGGGGCGGCGATCACTAGGGTGAAGATCGATGGCGCGTTTCATGAGTTTGCCACGATTGAGGGTGTACGCGAAGACGTTACCGAGATTGTGCTGAATATCAAGGGTATCCGCGTGCGGTCGTCGTCTGAGCACCCCGTCAAGGTGCGGCTGACCCGGCGCGGGCCCGGACGGGTCACGGCGCGCGATATTGAGCTGTCGGGCAGTGTTGAGTTGGTTAATCCAGAACACCACATCTGCACGCTCGACAACGACACGGCCCGCATCGAGATCGAATTGACGATTGAGCGGGGGCTTGGCTATCTCTCGGCTGACCAGCGTGACCTGCTGCCGATTGGCGAGATCCCGGTTGATGCGATCTTCACGCCGGTGCCACGGGTGAACTATGTGGTTGAGAATACCCGCATCGGCCAGGCTACCGACTTCGACCGTCTGCTGCTCGAGGTCTGGACGGACGGGACGGTGAAGCCCGGTGATGCGCTGAGCTATGCGGCGCAGGTGCTGGTGCAGTATAGCCAGACCGTTGCCGACTTCAACCGGCTGGCGGTCGAGCCAGATGAGCAGCCGGTGCCGAGTGGGCTGAGCATTCCCGCCGAGGTCTACGATACGCCAATCGAGGATCTTGACCTCTCGACGCGCACATATAACTGTCTCAAGCGGGCTGATATTACCAGGGTCGGCCAGGTGTTGCAGTTGGACGAAAAGGCGCTGCTCTCGGTGCGGAACTTAGGGCAGAAGTCCATGGAAGAAATCCGCGACCGGCTGATCGAGCGTGGGTATATCCCACGCACGACGGCCACACTGAGCGGTGAGTAGCAAACGCTGAATCTGGCGATTGGATACGGGACGAGCGAGGGGGTAGGTACGGTGGTCGTAAACCGCCCCCTGGTTCGCCATAAAGGGATACGAGGATGCGACACCGACACGCTGGTAAGCTCTTGGGCCGCTCGTATGAGCACCGCAAGGCCCTCTACCGCAACCTGATGATCGCGCTGATCGAGCACCGCAAGATCACGACGACCATCGCAAAGGCCAAGGCTGTGCAGCCTGAGATCGAGCGGCTGATCACCATCGCCCGCGAGGACACGCCCCACACACGGCGCATCGCGCTGTCGAAGCTGGACAGCAAGGACGCGATGCGGAAGCTGTTCACCTTTGCGCCCCAGGATTACGGTAGCCGCAATGGCGGCTACACCCGCATTACGAAGCTCGGCCCGCGCCTCGGCGACGGTGCCCAGATGGCGCAGATAGAGTTGGTCTGATGCGGAATGTCGCCCTGCGCGTGGCCTACGACGGCACTGACTTTGTTGGCTCACAACTGCAAAGCCAGGGCCGCACGGTGCAGGGTGCTATTGAGCAGGCATGGGAGGGACTGACCCAGGAGCGGCGACGCTTCACGTTGGCCGGTCGCACCGATGCTGGCGTGCATGCCCAGGGCCAGGTCGTCAATGTGCGCGGCGAGACGCGGCACACGCCGGATACAATCGCCCGTGCGATGAACGCGCTGCTGCCAGATGATGTGCGGGTGCTGGCAGCACGGGAGGTTGGGCCGGACTTCCACGCACGGTATAGTGCGCTACGGCGCGACTACCGCTATCTGATCGACCTGGAGCCAACGCCCCTGCCGACCCTTCGCCACATCGCGCTTCACGTCGCGGGTCGCATTGACACGACGGCGATGGCCGAGGCGCTGCCCCAACTGGAAGGGACTCACGACTTCGCCGCGTTCACGGTGCAGTCGCCAGACCAGAAGAGTACGGTGCGTACGGTCTACGTGGCACGGCTCGTCGAGACAGAACTGCTTGGGCGACGGCTGATCGCAATTGACCTAGCGGCAAACGCCTTTCTTCAGCACATGGTTCGGGTGATTGTCGGAACCGTGCTGCTGGTAGGGCGAGGACGGATGACGGGGACGGAGTTCCGGCAGGTGCTGGAGCGCCACGACCGTAAAGCGGCGGGGCCGACCGCCGTGGCCCACGGGCTGACCCTGATGTCGGTGCGCTACCCGCCTGAGCTTGTGTGTTGGGACGACGAGCGGGCGTGAGGATACAAACGGAACGTAAGGAAACTGCTGTGAAGACGTATCATCAGAAAGCTTCTGAGATTCAGCGCGACTGGTATGTGGTTGATGCGACGGACGAGGCGCTCGGGCGCTTAGCCACGCAGATCGCCACACTGCTGCGCGGCAAGCACAAGCCCACCTACACCCCCTCGAACGATGGCGGCGATTTCGTGGTTGTGGTCAACTGCGAGAAGATCCGCATCCTGGGGAAGAAGGCCGACCAGAAGGTCTACTACCGCCATAGTGGCTATCCGGGCGGCATCATCGAGGTGCCCTACCGCATGCAGATGGCTAAGCACCCCGACCGCATTCTGCGGATCGCGGTAAAGGGGATGCTGCCCAAGACCCGCATGGGTCGCCGCCTGATCGCCAAGCTGCGGGTCTACGCTGGCCCTGCCCACCCGCACGCTGCCCAGCAGCCGAAGGTCTGGAAGCCGCGCTACCCGACGGTCACGCAGTAGGCAGCGGTTAGGCGTCGAGGGATTAGACCCGGCGCGTGGCCCTGCTACCAAGGAGCTTAAAGCGAATGGATGCGAAACGCTATTACCAGGGCACTGGTCGTCGCAAGACGGCGGTGGCCCGTGTGCGTCTCTTCCCCGGCAATGGGGAGTTTGTGGTGAATGGCAAGAAGCCGGAGGATTACTTCGGCCCCCGCGACCTGCTGCAGCGCGAGATTCGCCACCCGTTGCAGATTACCAGCAATCTCAGCAGCTTCAATGTGCTGGTCAAGGTGCAGGGCGGCGGCGTGCATAGCCAGGCCGGGGCCGTGCGCCACGGTGTGGCACGTGCGCTGCTTGACCTTGACCCCGACCTGCGGGCCGTGATGAAGAAGGTGGGCCTGCTCACCCGCGACCCTCGTATGAAAGAGCGCAAGAAGCCCGGCCTCAAGCGCGCCCGTAAGGCACCGCAGTACACCAAGCGCTAAACGTAGCGAGTCGCTGCGCTGGACGCTTGCCACCTCGGCCTTTGCCCCCTTCCCGTTAGCGGGGAGGGGGTGGTTGTTTCCGCCGAGCGGCGTAGGTGCGCCCCGGAAGGGGTTATGCGTTTTATGCTACAATAAAAAACGTTTTAGGGGGTGCTATGCGCGTAATCACCGGGCGGGCTAAGGGGCATAAACTGAAGGCACCGGAGGGCCTTGGTACGCGACCAATGCTCGACCGGGTCAAAGTCTCGCTCTTCTCGGTATTGGAGGGTTACGGGCGCTTTCATGGGCGCGTACTTGACCTCTACGCTGGCACTGGCTCACTGGGGATCGAGTTCCTGTCACGCGGGGCCAGCAAGGCTGATTTCGTCGAGCAAAGTGCCCACGTCTGTGGAATTATCCGCGATAACCTGCGGCACACTAAACTCGATGCCCAGGCCCAGGTGCATACACTGCCCGTCGAGCGTTTTTTACGTAGTCACAGGGGTGGCGGTCACTTTGACTATATAATGATGGATCCGCCCTACGCTGATCCGGCGATTGAGCAGATGATCAACTTGGTGGTCGAGATGGGTATGGGCCACGTGGGGAGCTTGCTGATCGTCGGACACTCGCCCCGCGTACCCCTGGCCGACACCTACCCGAGCCTCACGCGCATAAAATTCCGCCACATCGGCGACTCGTGTTTTTCGATCTACGTGTGGGGTGAGCGTGTCGCCCCGCCCACCGTTGAGGGTGACGTGGACGTGTTGGACAGGGCCGAGGAGAAGTCGCTGTGACTGCAGTCCGCATCGCCGTCTACCCTGGCAGCTTTGATCCTGTCACTTACGCGCATCTCGATATCGCTGCGCGGGCCTGTCAGGTGTTCGACCGTGTGATCATCGGCGTTTTCGACCGGCCCAAAAAGAACCTGCTCTTCACGACCGACGAGCGCATGGCGCTGTTGCGTGAGGCGATTGCCGATTTGCCACAGGTTGAGGCGGTGACCTACAATGGGCTAACCGTGGACTTCGCCCGTTCGGTTGGGGCGGTGGCGATGGTGCGGGGGCTGCGGACGGTGAGCGATTTCGAGGTCGAGTACAATATGGCGCAACTCAATCAGACCCTTGATGCTGAGGTTGAGGTGGTGGTGCTGATGGCGAGCCGACGCTATGCCCACATCAGCTCGAGCGCGGTGCGCGAGATCGCGGGCCTGGGGCGCGACCCGGTGGAGTTCGTGCCGTCGCACATTGTCGCGGCGCTGCGGCAGAAGTTCGCGCAAAGGGGGTGACGGCCATCGAGCTGGACGACTTGATCGATGAGTTAGAGGACGCACTCGCCGAGGGTCGGCGGGTGCCGTTCAGCGGTCGCCTGCTTGTCGCTGAGGAGCGCATCCTCGACATCATTGATCGCATGCGCGTTGCGATTCCTGAGGAGCAGAAGCGCGCACGCCGCATCGTCCAGGAGCAAGAGCGCCTTATTGCCGAGGCCCAAGCGCGGGTGCAGCAGGTTCTCGATGAGAAGGGGCTCCTCGATGCGGTGGAGGGCGAGCGCACCAGGCTTTTGCAACGCGCCGAGTATGAGGCGACGCAGGTGCGGGCGGGCGCCGATGAGTACGCCCGTCAAGTCCTTGAGGAGCTTGACGAGCGGCTGACGAAGCTGGTTACCAGCGTGCGGAATGGACTCGGCACCCTTGGCACCCAGCCTGATGAGCAGAGCAAGCCAACCTGAGGCGCCGTTGGTCACTGGTCATGGCGAAGCTTGACAAGCGCCGGTCGTCTCGCCTATAATGCGGCGTTTGTAGCATCAGGCCGCAGCGCCGCCGCACGTAAACAATGACAGACCTGAAGTTTAACGTCGCACAGTTGCTTCGCGCAGAGATGGGCACGCGCAGGGACTACACCTTCACTGAGGGGACGTTGGCCCTGGACGAGACCCTGACGCTGCGCGACTTTAAGGGGAGCGTGCGCTTCACTCGCACTGCCACTGGGGTGTGGGCGAAGGTTAAGGCTCGTGGAACGGTTCGGCTGATCTGCGTGCGCTCGCTGGAGGAGTTTGACTACCCAGTGAGTGTTGAGTTCGCCGACCAGTTTCACTCGGTGGTCGATGTGTTCAGCGGTGGCACGCTGGAGCAGCCGATTGAGGATGATCCGTTCTTCCTCACTGAGTTGCACATGGCTGATGTCGGCGAGGCGCTGCGCGAGTATACGCTCCTTGAGTTGCCCCTTAATCCGGTCAGCCCGGCCTATCGGAACCAGCCGGTGAGTTACACGGTTCAGTCGGATGGGATCGAGGACGATGAGGAGCCGAGCGACCAGGGTGAGGCAGCAATCGATGCCCTGAAGGCCTGGGCTGAGCGACATAATCGACGAAACGGTAGGAGTTGACGACCTATGGGTGCATTACCGAAACGAAAAGTCTCGCGCCATCGCCGTGGCAATCGCCGCCAGCACTTGGCGATCACGGCCCCAACACTGGTGACCTGCCCGCGCTGCAGTAAGCCGATGCGCGCCCACTACGCCTGCAAGGCTTGCGGCACCTATAAGGGCCGCCAGGTGATCAAGGTACCCCCGGCGGCAGAGTAGCGCCACAAACGCGGTTTAAGAATCTGAAGGGGGCGCTCGGCCGAGCTACTTGGACCGGCGCCCCCTCTGCGCTATGTAGGAGGCGCGTGTGAGCAGCCCACGCTACGCGGCCATCATGGGCTGGGGTATGGCGGTCCCCCGGCGGGTCGTTACCAACGATGAGCTCGCCCAACGGATCGATACCTCCAATGAGTGGATCCTCACGCGCACAGGCATTACCCAGCGCCATGTGGCTGGCCCCGATGAGTTCACCTCAGTCCTTGCGACTGCTGCGGGCCGCGAGGCGCTGGAGCGCGCCGGGGTTGCGCCTGAGGCCGTCGATACGCTCATTGTGGCGACCTGTACCCCCGACCGACCGTTCCCTGCGACCGCTTCGGCTGTCCAGCGGAACCTTGGCATCCCGCGAGCCGGTGCCTTTGACTTGGCGGCGGCTTGTAGCGGCTTTGTCTACGGTCTGAGTGTCGGCACTGGCTTGATCAAGAGCGGGATGAGCCAGACACTGCTGCTGGTGGCCGCTGATGTCTTCACCAGCCTGATTGATTGGGAAGACCGCAACACCTGTGTCCTCTTCGGCGATGGGGCCGGGGCGGTGGTGCTGCGGGCAACCGAGCAGCCCTATGGACTCCTCGCCTCGAATATTGGCTCGTGGGGTGAGGGTGAGACGATGATGGCCGTCGATGTCGGCGGCACCCGGGAACCTGCCACCCCCGCCCTGCTCGAACAGCGCCGCCAGTACGTCTATATGCACGGTCGTGAGATTTTCAAGCACGCTGTGCGCGGTATGTGTGAGTCGGCTGAACGTGCCGTGGCCGACGCTGGGGTGAGCCTTGACGCGATCAAGCTGGTCGTGCCGCACCAGGCGAACTTGCGGATCATTGAGGCAGTGGCGAAACGGCTTGCGCTGCCAATGAATCGCTTTTTCGTCAACCTCGACCGCTATGGCAATACCTCGGCGGCCTCGGTGCCCATTGCGCTCTATGAGGCCGTGCAGCAGGGACGCCTCGTGGCGGGCGACCTTGTGCTGCTGACCGCGTTTGGCGGCGGCCTGACCTGGGGTTCCTGTGTCGTGCGCTGGGGAATGTCGCCTCAGTAGGCTTCAAGCGAAGCCTTTTCATTATATGGTTCACATCTAAGATTTATGAGTACAGCGTGGGTCTTTCCAGGTCAGGGTTCGCAGACGGTTGGGATGGGCCGCGACCTCTATGCGCGCTCACGGGCGGCCCGAGCAGTATTTGACGAGGCTGACGCGGTTCTCGGCTTGTCAATCACGCGCCTCTGCTTCGAGGGGTCGGAGGGGGAGTTGACCGCGACCGAGAACGCGCAACCCGCTTTGCTGACGATGTCGATAGCGCTGCTACGGGCGCTTGAGGAGGCGCGGGGCGAACCGCTGCCAGCGCCAAGCGCCGTGGCTGGCCATAGTCTTGGCGAATTCTCTGCCCTGGTGGCAGGGGGGGCGCTCGACTTTGCGACGGCACTGCGGTTGGTGCGTCGCCGTGGCGAATTGATGGCCGAGGCCCAGGAAGGCAGCATGGCTGCCGTGATTGGGATGAGCGACGGCGATCTCGACCAGGTCTGCCGCGAGGTGCGCGACTCGCTTGCGACACACCCCGAGGCGCTGAACACGGTGGTGGTGGCGAACTATAACGCGCCTGACCAACTCGTGATTAGTGGCAGCGCCTTGGCCGTCGAGCACGCCGGCCTATTGGCGAAGGTGCGCGGGGCGAAGCGCGTGGTTCCGCTCAAGGTCAGTGCGGCCTTTCATTCGCCCTTGATGGTTCACGCCGCCGCAGGGATGGCGCGGACGATTGAGACTGCCGCCATCAAGGCGCTGCGCGTGCCGCTGATCGCGAATGTTACCGCGAAGCCCTTAGTGACGCCCGACGATGTGCGCCGCGAGGCGGTCGATCAGGTGACGTCGCCCGTGCGCTGGATCGCCTCGGTGCAGCACATGGCCCACGATGGGGTGGCCGCGTTCCTTGAGTTTGGCCCCGGGAAGGTGTTGACTGGCCTGATTAAGCGTATTGTGCCCCACGCCCGCCTGGTGAATATCAGCAACGCGGATGATGTGCGGGCCTTCAACGTAGAGAATAGCTGATGGTGCTCTCCAACCAGGTGGCAGTGGTCACAGGTGGCTCACGGGGCATTGGTCGGGCGGCCGCACTTGAGTTGGCTACCCAAGGTGCCCGTGTGCTGGTGAATTACCAGCGCAGCGCTGCTGCCGCTGAAGAGGTGGTGACCCTCATTACGGCTGCCGGTGGTGAGGCTTTCACCATCGCTGCTGACGTGAGTGATGAGGCGGAGGCCCAGGGTGTCGTTGACGCCGCGCTTGAGCGCTGGGGGCGGCTCGATATTCTGGTGAATAATGCCGGTGTGACGGACGATGCGCTGCTGGCTCGTATGCGCCCTGAGCAGTGGCACCGCGTGATCGAGATTGATTTGACCTCGGTCTTTCTGTGCTGTCGTGCGGTTCTGCCTACCATGCGCCGTCAGGGCTATGGGCGCATCATTAATATTGGCTCGCTGGCGGGGTTGGCGGGGAATGTTGGACAGACCAACTATGCGGCGGCCAAGGCTGGGCTGATCGGCTTCACCAGGGCGCTGGCCCGCGAGTCAGCCGCGTTGGGCATCACGGCGAATGTGGTGGCACCGGGGTATATCGAGACGGACATGTTCGAGACGGTGTCGCCGGCGGTGCGTGATTGGGCCGTGGGCATCATCGCGATGGGGCGCTTCGGTCGCCCCGAGGAAGTTGCCGCCACGATTGCCTTCCTGGCTTCGCCACGGGCTTCGTACATCACCGGGCACGTGTTGACGGTGGACGGTGGGTGGGTCATGCCATAGGGGCGGAGCATACTCTGGCCTCTGGTTTGGGGAAACGTGATGGACTTTAGCGGCCAGGTGGCGGTCGTGACGGGTGGGTCGCGAGGAATAGGGCGGGCGGTCGTGCAGGGCCTCGCCCGGCGCGGGGCGCGGGTGCTGTTTTGCTACCGCGAACGGATCGATGCCGCCGAGGAGACGTTGGCCCTGGCGAGTGCTGACGGCGGTGAGGTGGTGGCGCTGCGTGTCGATGTCACCGATCCGACGGCTGGCGCGGCGTTGGTGGGCGCGGTTCAAGCGCGCTGGGGGCGCCTAGATGTGCTGGTAAACTGCGCCGGCATGGCTGCGTTCGGTTCGATTGAGACCATGAGTCTGGAGCGCTGGCACGCGACCCTGGCGACTAATCTGACGGGGGTCTACCATGTGTGTCGGGCGGCCTTGCGTCCGATGATGCAGCGGCGCTATGGGCGGATTGTGAACTTGGCTGCGTTCCACGCGATGCGCGGCTTCCCGGGCCAGGCCGACTATTCGGCGGCCACCGGGGGTGTGCTGGGGATGACTCGTGCGTTGGCCCGCGAGGTGGCGGCGTGGGCGATCACCGTCAATGCGGTGGCACCAGGCTTTATCGCGACCGAGTTGCTTGAGGCAACCCCCCCCGAGGTGCAGGTCTGGGCCGAGCAGATTATGGCGATGCGCCGCGCTGGCACGCCAGAGGAAGCCGCCGCGCCGATTCTCTTTCTGGCCTCGCCGTTAGCCTCGTACATCACTGGGCATACGCTGGCGGTGGATGGCGGCTGGGCGATGGTGTAACGTCGGCCAAAATCGTGGGCACGGCAAAGGCCGGAGGTTTTACCTCCGGCCTTGCGCTGAACCACGTATCGTTGATTCCAACCTACAGCGTCCGACAAGTTCCGACGAGCGTACAGGCCCCGAAAGGCGCTGACGAGCAAATGGCGCGTCAGGCTCCGACGTACGATCAGTTCCCGATAGGCTCCGACGTGCGTACAGTTCCCTTCTGGCTGCCGACGTGCGTGCAGTTCCTTGTACCTGTGCGTTGATCTCCTTTGGGCTTAGTACCTCAAGGGTCAGACGCGACCAGCAACACCGATTCCCAGCTTACTTATCTCGTAGCAGATCCTGAGCTGCTCTGCCTCTGACGGCGCTTGTGCGGCCCCGCCTAGGCTAGCTTTTGCTTTCGGGTGTGGCTCTTGCGGTGCGCGGGTTTGCAACTTGTGCCTCGCGCGATGAGCTTTGCTATGAGAGACAGTCACGCCACTCGCAGAGCAGCCAACCGCTCCCTCAGCGGTTCGGCGCTTGTCTGTCAGGCTCCCTGGAGTGACCACTCGGTGTCAGTTCCATTTCCCCTGACGTACGCCTCTCCCCCTCAATCGTGAATTTTTTCTTTACACTCTGGGGTAGACGCTTGTCTTGTGACTGTGCGTTTTCAACTGTTCAAGTGCCTTGGTGCTTCGTCGTTTCCTTCAGGCTTCAACGCTATGATAGCATTGTTATGCCCTGAAAGCAAGCACTTAATCGTTTCTTAACGATAATAAAGATAATCAAGCGGGAGAATGAGCGTACTACGCGCTGGTATACGGAAAGAAAAGCTTGGCTTCTTGCGAAGATGTGTAAAGCGTTTTACGGATTATCGCGGGACACCCGCTCGGCGACGGCGCGCCCCGAGAGCAGTACGAGCGGGATGCCGCCACCAGGGTGGGTGCCTCCGCCGACGAAATATAGGCCACGCACACCTTGGGCGCGTAGGGGTGGGCGCATAAAGGCCGCAAAGGGATTATTTGACGCGAGGCCGTAGATGGCACCTCCGGCGGCGTTGTAGCGCCCCTCAAGGTCGGCGGGCGTCCAGGTTTGTGCGTAGGTGATGTGCTGGCCGAGTCCGGTGAGGCCCATACGTTCGAGCTTGGCGACCACCAACTCGCGGTACGGTGCCGCCTCGCGTGTCCAGCATACGCGCTCGGTGAGCGCGGGCGCGTTCACCAGGACGAAGAGGTTCATGTGGCCGGGGGGCGCATGCGCTGGGTCGCTTACGCAACTGGCGGCAACGTAGACGGTCGGGTCGGCGGCGGGGACGCCGTGGTCAAAGATCGCGGCGAACTCGCGGGGGTAGTCGTGGCTGAAGAAGATGTTGTGGTGGGCCAACTGGGGGTAGCTGCGCTTGACGCCCAGGAAAAGGATAAAGCCGCTGCACGAGGGTTCAAGACGCGCTAAATGCCGTGCCGTACGCGCTTGGCCGGGAATGAGGGTCGCGTAGGCGTAGCGCGGGTCGGCGTTGACGACCACTTGGCTGGCGGATAGCGCTTCGCCGCAGGTCAGACGTACGCCGTGGGCCACCCCGTGCTGATAGAGAATTTGGGCGACCGGGGCGTTGAGGCGCAGCTCGACGCCAAGCTCGGTGCAGAGTTGGGCGAGGGCCACGGCCAGACCGTACATGCCGCCGCGCACGTACCAGCCGCCCTCGGCAAATTCGATGTAGCTGATTACATTGAAGGTGGCGGGCGAGCGGTAGGGCGACGAGCCATTGTAGGTGGCGTAGCGGTTAAAGATCTGGCGCAGGTACGGGCTGTGGAAGAAGGCGCGCACGGCGGCATCAACGCTGCGGAGGGCGTCAATGCGCGGCCCATCGCGCAGCAGCCGTGGGGTAAGCAGCTCGCGCAGCCCGTCGAAGGGTTTGAGCAGAAAGTTATCGGCGACGGCATCGTAGATCGTCGCGGTGTGGGCGAGGAAGCGGAAAAAGCCCGGTACGTCGCTCGGACTGAGGCGCTCAACCGCTTGAATGAACTGCGGCAGGCGCTGCCATGCGTTGAAGGTGGTGCCGTCGGGCCAGGTGTAGCGGCAGGTGGGCTCGATCTGATCGATCTGGAGGTAGTCGGCGGTGCGGCGTCCCGCTGCGGCGAACAGTTCGTCAATCACCCAGGGCATAGTGAGCAGCGAGGGGCCGGTATCGAACGTGTAGCCCTGGGCGCTGAGCAGGTTGAGTTTGCCGCCTACGCGCTCGTTCTGCTCAACGATGGTGACGCGGCGCCCCATGGCGGCAAGCCGGATGGCGGTGGCGAGGCCGCCTAAGCCTGCGCCAACGATGATCACTCGATCAGACATATCGCAGTCCTATACTGGTCGTGAAGCCGGGGGGCTGAAGCCCCCGGCTCTTGGGTGCGAAGCCTGCCTTCGCAGGCTCGTTGAGGCCGCGCAGGCGGCCTTCGTACCCCGTAGCCCGTGGCTTCAGCCACCGGGCGGACGCTCAACAACCCCTGTAGGATTGCTATATAGCTCACACAACGGAGGGACGCCCAGGGGGCGTCCCTCCGCACTTAACGCTTTGGGCTGTGCGCCTACCAGCCCTTTTTCTGGCCGGGGACTTGGGCGCCGAAGATGCTGGGCGGCAGTTTGAAGCCGTGGGCTTCGAGGCGGGGCGTGAAGCGCGGGCGCACGCCGGTCGGCTTCATCTCGCACTGGATCTTGCCCTCAGGGGTCTTGCCCAAGATTTCGAGCTTGAAGATGTCCTGGAGCACCACCGTCTCACCTTCCATGCCCTGCACCTCGGTGATGTAGGTGACCTTGCGCTGGCCGTCATCAAGGCGCGACTGCTGGACGATGATATCAATGGCCGAGGCGATCTGCTCGCGAATAACCTTGAGCGGCAGATCCATACCCGCCATCATCGACATCGTCTCCATACGGGCGAGGGCGTCGCGGGGAGTATTGGCGTGGAGCGTGGTGAGTGAGCCGTCGTGGCCGGTGTTCATCGCCTGAAGCATGTCGAGCGTCTCGCCACCGCGACACTCGCCGATGACGACACGCTCGGGGCGCATACGTAGCGAGTTAATCACCAAGTCGCGGATCTGGACGCGGCCACTGCCGTCAACTTCGGCGGGCTTGGCCTCAAGGCGCACGACGTGATCCTGACCGAGTTGAAGCTCGGCGCTGTCCTCAATCGTGACGATGCGCTCGTCTTCGGGGATGAAGTTCGAGAGCACATTGAGCAACGTCGTCTTGCCGGAGCCAGTCCCACCGGCGACGACAATATTCAGGCGGCTGACCACGCACGCCCGCAGGAACTCGGCCATCTCGGGGCTCATCGAGCCGAAGCGCACAAGGTCGTCAATCTTGAGCTTATTCTTCGAGAACTTACGGATGGTGATCGTGCAGCCATCAATCGCGCATGGCGGAATAATCGCATTCACGCGGGAGCCGTCGGGCAGACGGGCGTCCACCATCGGCCACTTGCGGTCCACGCGGCGACCGAGGGGGCGGATGATGCGGTCAACGATTTTCAGCACATGCTCGTCGTTGGCGAAACGGATGGCGGTCAGTTTTAGCTTGCCCTTCGACTCGACGTAGACCCGGTTCGGGCCATTGACCATGACCTCGGAGATCGCATCGTCGTTGAGGAGTTGCTGGATGGGGCCGAAGCCCATCAGTTCATCGCAGACCATGGTGAAGAGTTGCTTGACTTGTTCGCCAGGGAGACTGACGCCCGCCTGCTGATAGACGCGGGCGAAGCGTTCCTGGAGCAACTTTTCGGTTTCAGGCGAGCGCTTGAGTTCATTCTGATTGCCGAGCGAGGCTTGGATGCGGTCAACGCACCAGAGCGAGAGATCGAGGATTTGCTGCTGGCCGTTCGGCTGCGCGGCCTCCTCGAAGGGGATGCTGCTAATCGGCTGGCTGCGCGGCTCCGCGCTGCCTGGGGCGGCGGGTGCGGCGGGTGGCTGGGGCGGTGGTGCGATGGGGGTCAGGGTTGGGATGGCGACTGGGGCTATCGCTACGGGTTCGTTTGGCTGGGGGGAGCCGCCGCCAAGACGTTTCAGCAGAGACATAGGATTATGCTTCCTTTACGCGACGGGTGGAGCGTTCTGGAGCTACCCGAGTTTAACGAAGTACGCCTCGCAGGCGCGGTCGATCAGTTCCTTGGACATCGAGGGTGGCAGATTGCGGTACTTCGCCTCGTCAAGAATCTGGTCGCAGAGATCGCGCGGGTGGCAGGCGCGCAGGTCACGCCCGACCTTCATATAGTGTTCCTGGAGGAGGTGGCGCAGCCCTTCATCGCTATACGGGATCTTTTTGCCCTTGCAGACAAGTTGAAAGATCGAGCGAAACTCGGCGGGCGAGGGGTTGGGCACCTCGATCTTGTGGCGAATACGGCGCAGAAAAGCGTCGTCCACCAGGTCTTTCGGGTTGAGATTGGTCGAGAAGATAATCAGGACATCGAAGGGCACCTGGATCTTCTTGCCAGTCTGGAGGGCGAGGAAGTCAACCTTCTTCTCAAGGGGGACGATCCAGCGGTTGAGCAGATCCTGGGGGCGGCACTTCTGGCGTCCAAAGTCGTCGATCAGGAAAATGCCGCCGTTGGCCTTGAACTGAAAGGGTGCCTCGTAGACCTTCGAGCCGGGATCAAAGACCAGTTCAAGTTGCTCCAGGCTCAACTCGCCGCCCACGACAACCCGAGGGCGTTGGCAGACCAGCCAGCGCGCATCAGGGAAGGTCACAACCGTGCGAGTGCCTGCGGTGGGGCCGCCGAAAGGGGTGCTGCTCTCGGCGTGGCCAACCTCGTGTTGCTTGACGATCTGATGGTTGAGCGGGTCGTAAAACTTGATAATCTGCCCGTCGATCTCAATCGCGTAGGGGATGATTACATAGCCGCCAAGCATGTTTGAGATGCCCTCGGCGATGGTCGTTTTCCCGTTGCCTGGGGGGCCGTAGAGGAAGAGCGAACGGGCCGAGTTTGCAGCGGGGCCGATCTTGTCGAGCATCCGCTCGTTGACAATAATATGGTCGAAAGCCTTACGGATGGCGGCTTGGTCGATGACCATATCGCCGATCTGTTGGCGCTTGCACATCTCAAGATACTGGTCAAGGGTCACGGGGGCGGGGCCAGCGTACTGTGACCGCTCGAGAATTTCGTTGACCTTGAGGCGGCCTTTATTGGTAATGATGTACTGGAATGAGCGCTCGCTGAAGCCACCATCGGCACCGATAATATCGGTGAACTCCTCAAGTTTGAGGAACTCCAGGATCTTGTCGATGACGCCCAAGAAGGGCAGTTTGGTTACTTCTTCAAGGCGCTGGCCGGTAATTGCGCCGGTGAAGTAGATCACCTTGGCGATCAAATCGGTGAGGAAGCCCATCGTCAGCCCGGTTTCGGCGACGGTGGTGGGCTGCGTGGGGACATCGGGCAGCGGGGTGCTGTCACGCGCAGCGCTGGCCGCCGCCTGAGCGGTGGCAATTTCGTGCAGCCGGAATGACATTGGGCCTCCTTCTGCAAAGCTGTGCTGAACTTCTGAGCGCCGCTGGCAGGGCGCGGTCGCCTGCCATGATCAAATCGCGTATGGATTTCCAGACTGCACAGCCACTAGTAAGTATAAACCTGCCCACGGGTGATCGCAAGGTAGGAAGGTCTTTTTACGCGCAGAGACAGCAACGCGGGGGAGGTTCACTCCCCCGCGCTGTGAGGTGCGCCTAGCGCTATTCCTCGATATTCTCGTCCTCGTCGCCCATATCCTGGTCGATCTCTTCGAGGCCCAACTCCTCTTCGTCGTCGTTGCCGCTGAAATCCTCGTCGGCGGGGTCGGTATCATCGGCCCCGTCCTCATCGTCCAGCACGTCCTCGTACTCTTCGTAGCGCAGACTAGAGACGTAGGCGGCACCTTCGCCAAGCTTGCCGGGGAAAGAGATGCGGTTGCGCTGGCTGGGGTCCTGGTAGGTTTCGCGGATGAGCAGGCGCACCTGGCGCGGGTCGTTCTGGGCAATGGCGGCGAGGTAGCGGTTGCCGCCGCCGATCAGCTCGGCGAGGCGCTGGCCGAGTTTGGGCTCAAGCCGCCCAACGACGGTGCCGTCGGCGTCGATGACGTAGACGTTGCGGCCCTCGACGCGGAAGGTCATCTTCTCGCCGGTGACGAGGGCGTCCACGGCGGGGCTGCGGGGCACATCAATCAGGGCCGTGATCGCGGTGCGCCCGGTCTCGGTGATGAACATGCGGAGGTCAACCTGCTGGCGGGCCTTGCGGTTGACCTGGCCGCTCCCGTAGCCACGAGCGAGCAGGGCTTCGAGGCGGGCGACATTCTTGCGCCCGATGGAGTTGGTCGGGATGAGGCGCAGGGTGTGCAGATAGGCTTCGTGCGACTCGGTGAACTGGCCGAGTTCCATCAGCGCCTTGCCGATCCGATTGTAGGTGTCGGTATCTTCGCCGAGCTGGAGAATCTGCCGGTTGGATTCGAGTGCCTCGTCCCAGCGGTTCATCGCCGCCAGCTCGACGGCCTTTTCCTGAAGCTTGCGCTTGATGCGCTGCTTTTCGTCTTGCTTCGCCAAGAGGGAATCCTCCTTGAGCCTAAGCGCGCACCAGCGTGGCGCTGAGGCTGCGTGTTAGACCGCCTGGCCCTGGAGTGACCAGGGGCTGGTCTGGGTGATGCGTACCGGCACAAGTTGGCCGGTGAGATCGTCGGGGTGGGGGAAGAAGACGAGTTTGTTATTGGGGCTACGCCCGCGCCACTTGCCCTTGCTCTCGCCCTCGACAAGCGCCTGGACGGTCTGCCCGAGCATGTTGGCGCTGTGCTCGGTGGCGATCTGTTCCTGGGCGGATTCAAGCTCGCGCCGACGGGCCTCTTTCTCGGCCTCGCTGACGGCCAGCGCCGGGTCGGCCTCTTGCGTAGCGGCGAGCGTGCCGGGGCGGGCCGAGAAGGCGGCGATATGCACCTTATCGAAGCGGATCGCCGCGCAGAGGGCCAGCGTCTGCGCGAAGTCCTCGCGGGTTTCGCCGGGGTGCCCAACAATGATGTCGGTGGTCAGCGAGACGTTGGGAATGGTGGCGCGGATCTTTTCGACCAGGGCCGTGTAGCGTGCGACGGTGTAGCCACGGCGCATCAGCTTGAGTACCTGGTCGGAGCCTGACTGCACGGGGAGGTTGATGTCGGGCATACAGCGGGGCAGGCTGGCGACGGTAGCAATGAGTTGGTCGGTCATCCAGGCTGGGTGCGAGGTGAGAAAGCGCAGCCGCTGGAGGCCAGGGATGGCGTGAACGGCCTCGATGAGGTCGCCCAACTGGGGGCGACCGGGCAGGTCGTGGCCCCACGAATCGACGATCTGGCCGAGGAGCGTAAGCTCGCGGGCGCCACGAGCGACGAGGCGCTGGCACTCGTCAACCAGTTCGGCGAGGGGGCGCGAGCGCTCGTGGCCGCGCCGCAGCGGAATGACGCAGTAGGCGCAGCTCCGGTTGCAGCCGTATTGAATGGGGACGTGTACGGCGACGGGCGGGTGTTCCCAGTTGGCGACGGGGAGGGCCGGCTCGTCGAGGGTGTACACGGCGTTGGGGGCCAGAGCGACCACCGCGTCAACGGCGGAGGGCGAGACGAAGTAATCCACCATCGGCAGTTGCTGCGCGAAGATCGACTGATTCTGCGGGCCGACCATGCAGCCCCAGAGGACGACGCGGGTGTCGGGCTGGGCGCGCTTCACGCGAACGAGTTCGCCAAGCTTGCCGAAGATGCGTTCCTCGGCGCTGGCGCGTACGCTGCACGAATTGAGTACGATGAAGCTGGCCTCCTCGGGGTGGGCGGCGGGGCTGTAGCCCACATTCTGAAGGGCGGCCTCAAGGCGCTCGGAGTCGGAGACATTCATTTGGCAGCCGACCGTCCAGAGATAGTAGCGCCGGGAGCGCGGCGTCGTATCGCGGTCGGGCCGCTGGGCGGGGAACAGCTTATCAAGGAACAGAAGGTCTTGCATAACGACTACCAGACGATGATCGGCAGGCTGGTTTTAATGCTCTTATCGGCAGCCTCGCGGAGCAGTTCGAGGCAGCGGTACGCCTCGGCATTGGGGCTTACGCCAGCCTTGATCAGCAGTGGCCCCAGCTCGGCCAGTTCGCGCTGAAGGTGGTGCGACGAGCCAAAGTAGGCACTGTCTTCCTCGCCCTCTTCGTTCTCGAACGAAAGCCAGACCGGCAACTCGAAGTCGGCGGGCAGAAAATAGCTGTTGATGCCCTGAAGGTTGATCAGGTGGCTGAAGCGCGTCTTGGTCAACTCGTCCCAAATATCGGTGACCGCACGGTCGAGATCCTCGTAGATCACGGGGCCGTCCTCAAGCACCTCGCTCAGATCGTCGTCACGCTCGATGTGGACAGCGATGCGCGAAAGCTGATACAGCGCGCCCATATTCTGGAGGCCGCCCTCCCAGACTTGGGTACCGGGCATACTCAGCAGATCGACATCGATCCCCTCTTCGCGGAGCTGATCCTGAACGGCAGAGACGGAGTCGTGCTCCTCAGTATAGGTAATCCGATCTTCGTCGGGGCGCACCGTGATCATCGAGCCAACCGCAAGGTCGAGCTCGGTAGGCTGGTCGTAGTCGCTCATCGTTCCTCCATTACGCACGCAAGGCACGCATCCCAGTATACCATACTGATTCTGAGGGCTTGCTGTACGGGCCATTTGCCGCGCTGGCATGGGCGGGCGAACCGCTCACATTGCCCGTAGGATGCCCCTATGGTAGAATATTTGGGCAATCAGTTCAGGTGTTCAAGAAGCCGGCCACAAGTCAGCGATGCGGCTGTCGGAGCCTTAGGTAATAGGGGTGAGGTTATGGAGAAGTCTACCTGGACGACACGGGTCGGCCTGGCCCAGATGCTCAAGGGTGGCGTGATTATGGATGTGGTCACGCCGGAGCAAGCCCGTATCGCCGAGGAGGCCGGTGCCGTCGCGGTGATGGCGCTTGAGCGCGTCCCCGCTGACATTCGCGCCCAGGGCGGCGTTGCGCGCATGAGCGATCCCGAGCTTATTCTGGCGATCAAAGCGGCGGTGACCATCCCCGTGATGGCGAAGGCGCGCATCGGCCATTTTGTCGAGGCTCAGGTGCTTGAGGCGCTTGGCATTGACTATATTGATGAGAGTGAGGTGCTGACCCCGGCGGACGAGGAGCACCATATCAATAAGCATAAGTTCAAGATACCGTTTGTCTGTGGCTGCAAGAACATCGGCGAAGGGCTGCGCCGCATCACCGAGGGCGCGGCGATGCTCCGCACCAAAGGCGAGGCTGGCACGGGCAATGTGGTCGAGGCGGTGCGCCACGCGCGGGCCGTCAACAGTGAACTGCGCCGCCTCCAGAGCCTCGATGAGGACGAACTGTTCGTCTACGCCAAGAATATCCAGGCGTCCTACGAATTGGTCAAGCAGGTGGCTGCGGCTGGACGTCTGCCGGTAGTGAACTTCGCGGCGGGCGGCATCGCCACCCCTGCCGACGCCGCGCTGATGATGCAGCTTGGCGTTGATGGGGTGTTTGTCGGCTCGGGCATCTTCAAGAGCGGCGACCCGGCCAAGCGGGCGCGGGCGATTGTGGAGGCCACGACCCACTTCAACGACCCCGAGATTATCGCCCGCGTCAGCAAGAGCTTGGGCGAGCCGATGGTTGGGATCGAGATCAGCAAGATTCCCGCTGAGCAACTGATGGCGCAGCGCGGCTGGTGACGTTATTTTAGATTGCCGATTTTGGATTTTAGAGCGTGGGTTTGCCTGCGGGCAACGCTAATCTAAAATCCAAAATCTAAAATCAGAAATCCACAATGACAGTTGGCGTCCTCGCCCTTCAGGGCGACTTCCGCGAACATAGTGCGATCCTCCGCCAGCTTGGCGCCGACCCGCTTGAGGTGCGGCTGCCCAGACAACTCGCCTCGGTCAACCACCTCATCATTCCTGGCGGCGAGAGTACGACCATCGGGCGGCTGCTGGCGCTGTACGGGATGCTTGAGCCGCTACGGGCGCGGGCCGGGCGCGACTTGGCGGTCTGGGGCACCTGCGCCGGGGCGATTTTGCTGGCCCGTGAGATCCTCGACCAGAAGCAGGGTGGTCAGCCTACGCTCAGCGTGATGGATATTACGGTGCGCCGCAACGCCTACGGCGGGCAACTCAACAGCTTCGAGCTACCCATTGACGCGCCAGCCTTCGGTGAGGGGCCGCTCCACGGCGTCTTTATTCGCGCCCCGCTGATCGAGGCGGTAGGCCAAGGCGTCGAGGTTCTCGCCAGACTGCCTGATGGCGCAATCATCGCCGCACGCCAGGGTCGCCTGCTTGCGACCACCTTTCACCCTGAGCTCACCGCTGACGCCAGGGTTCATCGCTACTTCCTTGAACTATGATTCGCTCTGTCGCGCCGGGTGACCTCTGGTCGCTCCGCCGCAAGCCGCGTAATCAGGTGGTGCTCTACACCGAGGGGCTGTTGGCCCAGGCACATCGGCCCGCTTGGTTCGCGCTGCGCTGTCTGCTGCAGGGCAATGGCCGCGATCACAGCACGGTGGTTTACCAGGAGCGCGGGGCGGGGGCGCTTATCCAGGCCCAGGGGCGCGGCGGGCGACCCGAGCAGGATATTGTCTACCTCGCGACGGCGGGCGCGCAGGTGGTCGGGTTGCCCAGCGACTATGAGCTGTGGTATCGCCTGCTTGAGCGGATCAGCATCAACGCGGGTCAGCATCAGGTGCAGCGTCTGTACGCGGCACCACCGCGCCACCAGAACGAGCTGCGCGAAATCTTCCGCCAGATGGGCTTTCAGGCGTTTGCCCACGCCACGCTCTTGCAACTCTCTGGCCCCGACTGGGATCAGGGCACCACGCTGGCCCCGATGCGCGTTCAGTCGCGCCGTGACCACTGGGCGATTCACAAGCTTTATGGGGCGACCACGCCCCATACGGTGCAACTCGCCGAGGTGCGGAACGCCCGCCATTGGGCGCTGCCGCTGACGCAGCGCTGGGGCGGCCCGCGCCGTATGGCCTGGGTAGTTGGCCCCGATGATGATCTGGCCGCCTACCTGCGGCTCGTCAGCGGCCCGGCGGGGCACGTCTTTAGTCTGCTGATTCGCTCGGACACCCGCGAGACGGCGGTAGACGTGTTGCGCTTTGGGCTGGCCCAACTCAGTGACACGCGGCCTGTCTATCTGCTGCTGCGCGAATACCAGGGCGAACTGCTCGCCCCCGCGCAGGATCTCGGCTTTCAGCCGATTGGCGAACAGGCGCTCCTCGTGAAGCAAACCGTCGTGCCGGTGCGCCGTAGGTTGCTCGTCCCATCCCTAGAGCCAAGCCGCGATGCGCGGGTGCCTGCCTCCAGAATCACTGCGCCGAGAGAGGAGACCTAATGGTTGATCGTCGTGAAGTCACTAACGACATTGAGCTACTGCTCAGTGCGCTGCCGCCCCACATTACGGCGTCAATTCGTGATGGCGCGGATGAGGCCGCCGATCTGCTTGAAATCGTGATGGATCTTGGGCGGCTGCCCGAGGCGCGCTATCGCGGGAAGGAGCGCTTTCTCAGCGACCGCGAAGTGACGCTTGAGGAAATCAACACGGTGATGGCGCAGATTGGCGAGTTTGGCGAGGATAATCGGGCGGGCATCCCGCGCACGCTGCACCGCATCTCGGCCATTCGCAACCGCAAAGGCATCGTGATCGGCCTCACCTGCCGCGTCGGGCGGGCGGTCTTTGGCACGGTCGCGATTATCCGCGACCTGGTCGAGACCGGGAAGAGCATTCTGCTGCTGGGCAAGCCCGGCACCGGCAAGACGACGCTGCTGCGCGAGACGGCCCGTGTGCTGGCCGAGGAGCTGCGGAAGCGGGTTGTGATTGTGGACACCTCGAACGAGATTGCGGGCGACGGCGACATTCCGCACCCCGGCATTGGGCGGGCGCGCCGCATGCAGGTGCCGCGCCCCGCCGAGCAGCACGCGGTGATGATTGAGGCGGTCGAGAACCACATGCCCGAGGTGATCGTGATTGACGAGATCGGCACCGAGCTTGAGGCGATGGCGACGCGCACGATTGCCGAGCGCGGCGTGCAGCTTGTTGGAACGGCCCACGGCAACACGCTCGACAACCTGATGGTCAACCCGACGCTTTCGGATCTGGTGGGCGGCATTCAGGCGGTGACGCTGGGTGACGAGGAGGCCCGTCGCCGGGGCACGCAGAAGACGGTGCTTGAGCGCAAGGCGCCGCCGTCGTTCGAGGTGCTGATCGAGATTCAGAGCTGGGATAAGGTGACGGTCTACGATGATGTGGCGGCGGCGGTGGATGCGATTTTGCGCGGCGAAGATCCGCCCGCCGAAGAGCGCTCACGCGATGCGGATGGCAATGTGGTCGCCGAGGCGGTGCATCGCGAGGTGATTGACGCCCCGGCGCTGGGGCGGCGCAGCGGCAGCCAGCGCGGCGGTGAGCGGCTGAATCCCCGCGCTGGCGCTGCGCGCCCCGGCGAAGTGATGGGCACCGCTGGCCCGCGTCTGCGTGAGCGCACGAGCGTCGGCGCAAGCACCGGCAGCCCGATTGCAGCGCAGCCGACGGCCCCGACGCAGCGCATCTTCCCCTTTGGCGTCAGCCGCAACCGGCTCGAGTCGGCCATCGAGCGCCTGCACGTCCCGGCGGTGATTGTGCGCGAGATGAAGGACGCCACGCTGGTGATGACGCTCAAGAACTACTATCGCCAGAGCGCCCAGCGCCTGCGCCAGGCCGAAGAGCAGGGCGTCCCGGTCTATGTGCTGCGGAATAACACGATTACGCAGATGGAGCGCCAGTTGGCCCACGTCTTCAACCTGCGTGAAGTTGATGCCGATGAGAGCATGCCATCGTCGCGCCGGAATGATGATAGCAGCGTGGTCGAGGAGGCGCTGCTTGAGGTCGAGACGGCGATTACCCAGGTGATGAACGGCGAACGTACCACCGTCGAGTTGGCGCCGCGCAGCAGCTATATTCGCAAGCTGCAGCATCAGATGGCCGACCGCTACAACCTGCGCTCGGAGAGTCGGGGCGAGGAGACGAACCGGCGGGTGAAGATTTTTCGCTAGGCCAAGGTTTCAGGTTTCAGGTTTCAGGTTGAGCGCATCAGCAAGCGCTGCAAGTACCAGAACGGTAAAGCTGCTCCGAACCTTGTCTAAGCGCATGCTCCCCTGATTGGTCTCAATCGAGTATAATGGCGCTAGAGTCTAAGTGCGCTAGCGAGCTATTTTATGGGCGTGTTCATCACCTTCGAGGGGCCAGAGGGCAGCGGGAAGAGTACCCAAGCACGGCTGCTGTACGAGCGGCTGCAGGCGCTTGGCTACCCGGCGATCCTCACCCGCGAGCCTGGCGGCACGCGCATCGGCGAGATGATCCGGCGCATTCTGGTTGACCTGCGCCACACCGAGATGGCCCCAACCACCGAGACGCTGCTCTTCGCGGCGGCACGCGCCCAGTTGGTTAGCGAGTTGGTGCGCCCGTATTTGAATACCGGCGGCATCGTCTTGTGCGACCGCTACGCCGACTCGACCTTCGCCTACCAGGGCTACGGCCTGGGGCGCGACCTCGACGAGCTACAGGCGATTACGGCGGTGGCTACCGGTGGGCTGCTGCCCGACCTGACCTTTTACCTTGACCTCGATGTTGAGGCGGGCCTACAGCGCAAGCGCACGGCCCGCGACCGCGCCGTCGAGGCGGCCAATCCCGGCTCCACCTTCACCACCCCGCCCGAGTGGAACCGCCTGGACGCCCGTGACCTGGCGTATCACCAGCGGGTCGTCGCGGGCTTCGCCGAGCTGATGCGGAGCGACCCGGCGCGCTGGCGCCGCTTCTCAGCCGAGCAGCCGGTTACGACTCTGGCTGAACAGATCTTCCACGAAGCTGACCTGGTCTTACGGCGGGCGCTGCGCCTGGAGACCCACGGATGAAGTTAGTCCTCGCCATTGTGCAGCATCAGGATGCGGGCAACCTCGTTGATGCGCTCACCGAACAGGGCTATCGGGTGACGCGCCTCAGCAGCCAGGGCGGCTTCCTGCGCGAGGGCAACCTGACGCTGATGCTCAGCGTCGAGGATCATCAGGTCAACCTTGTGATCAAGACGGTGCGCGAACACTGCTCGACCCGCACCCGCTACGTTTCGCCGATGCCGCCTATCGCCGAGTCGGGCGAGTTCTACCCGCCTGCGCCACTTGAAGTGCAGGTCGGCGGGGCCACGGTGTTTGTCCTCAAGGCCGAGACGGCAAAGCTCTAACTGATGCAAGCCATTCAGGACTTTCTTGCGAATCTTGTCCCGCTGCTTCAGATGTTCGGCATCTTCATTGGAGCCTACTTGGTGCTGCTGTGGGCCGCTGCGGTCTTGTGGACGTACCGCGACATTCGTCGCCGCAGCGAGGATGTCTCGGTGCAGGTGCTGGCCGTGAGCCTGGTGCTGCTGCTGCCCTTTGTCGGCATTCCGCTGCACCTTATTCTGCGCCCGCCGCAGACCCTCGCCGAAAAGTACGAGCATGAGCTGGAGCAAGAGTATTTGCGCCGCGACATTGAGGAAAAGTACGTCTGCCCCGAGTGCCAGCGCCCGATTGAGGCCGACTTTGTGCTTTGTCCCCATTGTCAGGCCGCGCTGCGGCGCCGCTGCAGTAGCTGCGAGCGGGTGGTCGATCTGACCTGGAGCGTCTGCCCGTACTGTGGGAACGACGGCACCACGGCGGCCTCGCGTCAAGCGCCCACGGTGCAGTCGGCGACCTACCCGGCGCGTACTCGCCCAGAGGAAGCCGTGCGTTAAGACAAGGGTTCAGGTGCCGGGCTTCAGGTTTCAGGTCAAGCGCATCAGCAAGCGATGCAAGTACCAGAACGGTAAAGCTGCTGCGAACCTTGTCTAAGAGCGCCTATGCCCCCCTCAATCACCGCTGTACCTGGAATCACCGTCGGCCACGCCCACGACCTTGCGGCGCTGACCGGCGTCACCGTCGTGCTGACGCCCCATGGCGCGGTGGGCGGCGTTGATGTGCGCGGCGGCGCCCCCGGCACCCGCGAGACGGATCTGCTCGCCCCCGAGGCTGCGGTGCAGGAAGTGCATGCCGTGGCGCTCTGTGGCGGCAGCGCGATGGGCCTCGCCGCCGTGACGGGCGTGGTGGATTGGCTGCGGGCGGGCGGCTTTGGCTTTGATGTGGGCGTCACGCGGGTGCCGATTGTGCCTGCCGCTGTGATCTTCGACCTGTCAATCGGTGCCAGCGACCGCTTCCCCGATGCGGCGATGGGCTACGCCGCCTGTGTCGCCGCCGGTATGTCAGTTGAAGAGGGCTGCCTCGGCGCGGGGGCGGGGGCCACGGTGGGCAAAATCCTTGGCATGCCCTGGGCGATGAAGAGCGGCCTCGGCACCTGGAGCGAGACGCTGCCCGATGGCACGACCGTGGGTGCGCTGGTGGTGGTCAATGCGTTCGGCGATGTGCGCTACGAGGCGGGGCCGCCCATCGCTGGGGTGCGCGACCCCGCGACGGGCGGGCTGGCGAACACGATGGCGCTGCTACGCGCCCCACAGTCGCCACCAAGCTTCGGCGGCGGGCGCGAGGGTGCCAACACGACCATCGCCGTCGTCGCCACCGACGCCACGTTGACGAAGGCCGAGGCGCGCAAGCTGGCCCAAATGGCCCAAGACGGCTTGGCGCGCACCATCAGCCCGTTGCACACGCCCTTCGACGGCGATAGTGTGTTTGCGCTGGCGACTGGTTTGCGCCCGGCGCCGCCAATGGTCATCCTGGGCAGCATCGCCGCCGAGGTGCTGTCCAGGGCCGTCGAGCGGGCGGCCCTGGCGGCGACGGGGCTAGGCGGGCTGCCTGCCGCCCGCGACCTTCACCGATAGCCGATAGCCGATAGCCGATAGCCGATAGCCGATAGCCGATAGCCGATAGCCGTACACCAGGAGATGCACGATGCCCGTTGCCACGATACCGTTGTCCACCCGCCCCGTCACGCATCCGTCCGTCGTCTTCGCCAAGCGGCGCGGCCAGATGATCCCCCTGACGGCGATCATCCTGCCGGTCATCCTCGCCTTCACGCTGCTGGTGGTGGAAGTGTCGGAGCGCTGGCTGGAGGTGGCGATGCTGGAGGACGCGCTGCAAGCGGCCACGCGCTCGGCGGTGCAGCGCCTCGACTAC